>JANNPR010000947.1:0-3796 GCA_031400345.1 Planctomycetota bacterium
AGTTGCTCGGATCCCAGACGGTGACCTGGGCGGCGGCGCACAACAATGGCAAGGGCACCTTTCAGGAAGTTACAACGGAACTTGGCATCGATGGGCCGCTCCATGGATTCTCGTGTTGGGCGTTTGATTTCGACAACGATGGCTGGCTGGATATCTTCGCGACCTGTTTCCGTCGTACGTTGGCCGACGTCGTCAAAGGCATACAAGGCCTTCCCAATACAGGGATGTCGAACCGACTCTTCCACAATCAGCAGGGTCGTGAATTCAAGGATGTAACGGAGGAAGCCGGCCTGAAAACGGCCTATGCGACGATGGGCAGCAATTTTGGCGACTTCGATAACGATGGTTTCCTGGACATGTACCTAGGTACGGGCTCGCCGGACCTCGCTTTCCTGGTACCGAACGTAATGCTGAAGAACGTTGCGGGCAAACGATTTTCGGACATCACTGCCCCTTCGGGCACTGGCAGTTTGCAAAAAGGACACGGCGTCGCGTGTGGGGATTGGGACCGCGATGGAAATGTCGACATCTTCATTGAAATGGGTGGCGCCGTGGGCGGTGACCAATATCACAACATCATGTTCCAAAACCCCGGACAAAATAACCGGTGGTTGACTCTGAAACTGGTCGGTCAAAAAACCAATCGAGCAGCGATTGGCGCTCGTATCAAGGTCGTCACTTCCGGGGACTCCCCGCTGACCGTCTACCGCCACATTTCGTCCGGAAGCAGTTTTGGCGCCAACCCACTGCAGCAAACCATTGGCTTGGGCAAGGCGCAGCGGATCGATTTGTTGGAGATTCAATGGCCCACGAGCGGCACGACGCAAAGTTTTCGTGACCTCACTGTCGATCAATCGATCAAGGTCACGGAGTTTGCCGATAACTTCGAGACCCTGGATTGGGTACCGATCCCAGGAACTAATTGATTTTCGAGCGAACCCGGGAGGCCTCGGGGTTAAACCATCAGCACGCCGCCGTCGATGTTGATCGCTTGACCGATGACCGTTGCCGCGGAGTCGCTTGCAAGGTACACAGCCAACGGAGCAATCTCCTCCGGTTCGAGTCGCCGGCCGATGGGTGTGAGACTGGCTTCCTGATCTTTGAACGCAACTCCGCGACGGGCGGCATCGTATTCGATCCGGCGATCATTCATCACCGTATGAACAGGGCCCGGGCAGATTGCGTTCACCGTGATCCCCTGTGAGGCCACTTCCATAGCCAAGGTTCGGGTCAGACCTAAAACGCCATGTTTGCTCGCAGCGTACGCAGCTCCGTGCAGGCTGCCAATTTTGCCATTGATCGATGCGATCGTGATGATGCGACCCCAACCGCGGACAAGCATTTCCGGCAGCACCGCCTTGCATAGGAGATACGGCGCGGTCAAGTTGATCGCCAGCGTCTGGAGCCAGAAATCATCGTCAAACTCAACAACGGGCCGTGGATTGGAACTGCTACCGAGGCCCGCATTGTTCACGAGAATCTCTACCGCACCGAGCGCTCGCTGAACATCTTCCACCACTTTTCGCGGGACGGCGCGGTCGCCGAGATCCGCTGGGAACGCGACTGCGGTGCCACCTTGCGCACGAATCTCGCCGACGACTTCATCCAACTCACCTGTCGTCCGCGCCGTCAATGCAACCTTCGCCCCTTCTGCGGCGTATGCGAGTGCAATCGCACGGCCAATTCCACGTCCTGCGCCGGTAACTAATGCAACACGATCATGGAGTTGTTTCATGGAAGCATGGCCGAAATGTGTATTAAAGGATTAGGTTTCAGGTGATCCAATTCGTGGTTCGTATATTTCCTGGGCTCCGAAGGCATGGCCTGTTCTAGGGTGCTGGTTTGTTTGCTTCGGCAACTGCTAGAGCGGCGCGTATCGCGTCGCGCAGCTGATCGGCTAAATACGGACCACCACCAACGAAGATGCGAGCGACATTTCCCTCCCGGTCGATAATCACAGTTTGTGGAATTGCTGTAGCTTCATACTTCGCCGCCACAACGCCGTCTCGATCCAGAGCGACGGTTACTTGCAGCTTGTGCCTTTCCAGCGTCGACTTAATTTGTTTGGCAGATTCTTCCAAATTGACGGCGATCAATTGCACGCCCTGTTCCTCGAACTCACGTACCACGCGGTCGACTTGAGGCATGGCCTGCAAACAGGGGCCGCACCAAGTGGCCCAAAAATCCAGGACCACTATCCGACCCTTGCTGTTGGCTAAATGGAATGGCCTTTCGTCGAGCAAAGACAACTCGAAATCCGGAGCCGGTTTGCCAACCAATGCGGATTCCGTCCCGGGGACGCGGTCAGTTGGGACTTGTCCGTCGGCGTCTTGCGCGATCTTCGGTTCAATGGCAGGGTGAAGTTTCCAGGAATGGAACGTCAAGCTCGCCGCATCCTGTTCGATGGCTGCACCGATCAACAGTTGGTCAATTTGTGATAAGTCTGCGCGGCATGCTCCCAGCACGTCGCTCGTTCCAGACAATGTGTTGTCGAGCAACCTGTCAGGCAAGAACGTCAGCCGAAGTCCGTCGTTTCTCAAAGTTTGAACGCGAGTAATCGTCGAGACCTCTGTTGAATTCGAGACTGAGGATTTTGAATCGGGCAGCTCGTCGGCATGCAACCAGATGATTCGAGCGATGCGATCGCGCGGCACTTCCTTAGTTTCCAGTCGAACCTCTATGTGGAGTAACTTATCGTCCATATCGATTAGTCTTCCGCGAAGAAAGTCGCCATTCTTGGAGCAAAGCAAGTGCGTCGGTGGCGAATCCCTCTGCATGCGTGGCAGGGTTAGCAGTCGCTCGCGTTTCGCTTTTTTTAGCTTTGGGCCGGGATGTTCAGCGACGAGTTGCAACGTTTTGACCTTATCGTGGGTGACGAACGTCGCATCGGACAGCGGTGTTTTGAAGGTGATGCCGTTTTCATCGATCTGGCTCACTTCGCAGGGAATCGTGTCGCCTTTACGCAGATGCAGCGTTGCCGGTCCACCAGCCGTGGAAACGGCCGGCGGTAGATTGGCACCTGCCAAGGATTGCAGGAATCCTTCGACAAATCCGACCGGCCGGCGCTGCTGCAATTGTTGTGGATTTGGCTTAGGCGGAGGTGGCGGAGGCTCTCGATAAACAATCCGTCCGTCAACGCCCGAACGCAGGGGGCTCGATGTCGCGCTGAATTCGGGATGCCAAACAAGGCAAGTTGCCTCAGACCCTTCCTGGCCATTCCGCAAACGTCCACTCGAACGGACCCCTTCCATCTGCAAAATACCCGTTCCTTCTTCTGGCGAAGATGATAAGGTCTCTGCTTGTTGCTTCAGCATCACCAGAGAACGCAGTCCAGAAACTGCCACGGGCAGAGGCTGCTTAATGCCTGGGCAATTCATCCAGAGTTGGCCGGCATCAACCCGAATCAGCTCGCCACTGAGTCGAGTGCTATCCTGACACACTGCGCGCATCGTTGGAGACGACGTTTCCTTCGGTGGTGAGAGATGGACGCTAGCGACGTCGGCCGCGGCGACACGAATCTCGTTTGTCTCATTGCGAATCGTAAAATGCTTTTCGATCGGGTCGAAACTGACGATCCGGCCATATGTGGTCGTGCCGTCGGTGTGAGTCAAAGACGCCTCATTCCTAGGTACAGTGCGCGGCGGCATACCATTCCAGCGGAGGATCCGCAATCGTTCGAGCCGTACATCCCCTCGCTTGTTGGTCAAGCGGAATCCCTGATGAACTTGCGGCTTTTCGGCAGCGATGTTGAGGTCCGCTAGCGGCACTCCAGCCGGCGAGAACACCATCAGTCGGC
>JANNPR010000975.1:0-5026 GCA_031400345.1 Planctomycetota bacterium
TGGCAGAACTTAACGAGCGCGATCCGTTGATCACGGCGATTGAGCGCGACGAAGATGTGAGTGAGTTAACGGATTCGCTCACAGAATACTATTACCAACCAACCAGACTTGGTCCTGACATACTGCCGCCAGGTCTTGACGGTGCCCTGCGAGCAATTTTTGAGGATTTCAAAGAGAATAGAGAATCCATAACGCAAATTACTAGACTACCGGCAAGCGAGCTAATCCTTCGGCTCGAACGGGACCTGCTGGCGAACGTATTCCAATGGACGGGACACTTCCCCGAAACTACTCGCCTTCTGACACGCCATCTGGCGGACCGCGCCCGCCAACTCGAGCAGGTATATCCATCGGACCAAGAACCGGGAGTGATCGTCGCACTTACAACATTGATCACATCACTTGCGATGAATCACGTCTTTCGGGGCGGCTACGTACCCTAGAAACGAGACTTTCTGGGTGGCACGCCCAATGCGATCCCCCTCAAACAACTTCAGAGGGTTCCTCCCATGGTGGTCGTTCTCCCTTGATGGGCGACCACTGTGGGCGCCGTTCCAGGTATTCGTCTTTGCGGGTCTGCCACGCTTGGAGCTCGTGCGTAATTGGATTATCGGGCGTGTTGCCATCAGACTCTTCGATAGCTTTCCATAACAGCGGGTGGATCCGATGGCGATGCCATTCCATGGGATGGTCTACCGTGTCCGGCCGCGGGTCAAACGATGTTGCATTTTCGACGCGTTCCAAAAAGCCACCGATTGCCTCGCGAGCGATGGAAGTCTTTTCACCAGCGGGCAAGACCCGCCAGGCTGCCCAAAACAGACTCTCAGGCTCGATCCAATCGGTCTTCATTCGGCCGCGAGACTCTTCAAGATTTCGCTTTATAGCCTCTTCATGTAAACGATCTAATAGTTCTGCGTGGCCATGCTGTTTTATTGTTTCCTCTGCGTCGCCGAGAATTTGGTCCTGCAAAATGGAACCTTTCACCGCAACGCGAGGGTGAGCTTGCAGGTAATGAGCATGATGCACTTCCAAGAGCATCGCTTCTACGAAATCCCTAGCACTCGTGCGACTCATCTGAGCGCGACTTTCCCAACTTGCTTCGGTGGTCAACCACGCCAGCTCCAGTGGGGCATTCAAGTGGGGAACTCTTTCTGCCTCTAGCACTTTGCCGCTTTTTACATGTAACTCACCCACGATTTGAAGCCGATTTAAGTTTCCTTCGCTATATCGCATGATTTGATCGGGTCGATAACCGTCTTCATCTGGATGGGCCGATTGCCAATAACCAGGATGCACGTTTTGAGCCTGCAGTCGCACCGCCCGCCCAAACGCCAAATTGGTTTGGAACACGTCGCGGCTGTCTCCGAGCGGCCCTCTTCGCGAGTCCATCAAGCCTTCGGTGGCTGAGCAGGCTGGACCGAAACCGCGGTCGAGATACGCGTTTTCCGCTGTGAGAACTCCAATGCTTCGGGGGTGGAATTTGCCCTCCCAATAGTTCTGCAATTCGGCGCGGAATGCATTAAACCGACGCTTCGTGGCGCGGAATGCTCGATCGTCAGGGTTCGGCCAATCCATGATCCAAGTTGCGAGCTCGGGATGGTTTACGTGATAGGCAATATCATCGGCCAGCAGACTGCCGGTAAGAAATGTCTTAGCGGATAGAGAAAACTGTCCGCCTCCGTGACTCATGGAAACTGATAAACCTAACTTGAATGGTACCCGCCAGAGGAATTTCTCGAGAAAGTCGACGAATCTTTCGTCGTAGAACCAAACCAAAGGCACAGGCTTGATGCTGTACTCAAACGTCTCAGGGTCTAACGACAGACGAACTTCAAACGGCTCCAAATTGTCGTCGGCCCAATGGAATTCAAGATTTTGCCGTTTAACGTCCCAGGGATCGGTGTCTTCCTTCAATTCAACCCGAGCGAACATGCAATAGGGACGGCCTTTTGCGAGATGCTGTTCGTAAGACTTTTTCAAAGCCTTGGCGACCTTCTTCTGTGTCTTGAGCATGTAGTCATCGAGAAAATATCGATCTTCGCCTCCTGGCTCTGACGACATTTTTTGCCACTTGCGGACCGATTTTTCCGTCTGCATCGTCGGCTCAATTCCCACCCAGGCATTGCCGAAATCTGTCGTTTCCGGGTTACGGAACGTTTTCAGAACGGAAGTCATGGGGTCGGGATGGGAAACAGTATCCTTCATTACATCTTCCTTCGGTCCAGGAATCAAAACACGGAACTGGCCGCCCGTTATCTGGCCGCCCGTTATCTGGCAGCCGGTGATTTGGCAGCCGGTGATTTGGCAAATTCATCCGGTTTATCTGTTTCGGCCGAAAATGCCCGTTGCATACCATACGCCATTGCGACCTAGCTTCATGTCATAAGAGTACACCTGATGAGACTCTTGGACTGCATTCCAATGCCCCGGGGATTGTCGCCAACTATGGACGCACTCGCGGGCCGCTTCGAGCAGCGATTGGCCCGGCCAACTCTCAGCGCATACCTCTTGAGCGACCAACGACTGCGACAGTCGAGCATTGATATTATGAAACCGCTGATCCCAATTGTGATGCCCTTGTAAAGTAATCGATGCCTGATAGATAGCATGTCGTTCTGCTTCCGACGCTAGGAAGGCATGAAACACTCCGGTTGCACTTCTTGGCATTTCGGCATGAGTTCGCACCGCAAAGATCAGCGTTCGTTGAGTTAGCGAGCCGATTGGCAAATCCAGCAATGCCAATAGTTGCTCGCGCTCAATCCATTTATTTGTATTTGATGAAAACGGATAGACGCTGACGACTTGCCCAAAATACGGACCGTGCTTATTGGTGAGATCGACCAATGCGAGACCGGACCGCCCATGCAGTTCTTTGAATGCATGATGCTCAAGCAGTACAACTGGCTTTTCTTTATTATCGACGGTCGCGGATAGCGGTAACCGTACTAGCACCGCATTTGAAAGTCGTTGTCGGATCGATTCGTCATTTTGAACCTCCTTAATGAATCGCTCATCGTCAGCATGCGGATCATCAGAGAACCAGACCAAAAGCATGCGTTGCAATCTTTCAGCATCGCGGTAGGCGCAGGAGTAGTCATCGTTCCAGATCCCAGGCGTTGCCGCAGTCTCAAGAAATGATTTCAAGCCGGCCAAGTCGTCCGTGTTGATGAAGTCGACTTTGGCGTTTAGCAACTCTTGCCACATTTCGGCTAAGTCTGGTGTCGCCCAGAATCGAACCCGCCTACCTTGGCCATGAGCCCGGTCAACAATGCTGCGCAGTTTTCGCTGTTCATCACCGGATATCTGGCCAACGCCGCGCCATTTGAATGTCAATCCCCAGTTATCGCTGATCCAGGGAATCAGACTTTTTGGCGATTCACTTTCAAGATCCCTTAGCCGTCCGTCCATGGCGGCGTAGCGAATCGGTTCCGATTCCAATAGATCGCGGGGCCGGTCGCCCGATACGATCACCGTCACCGCCTTTTTTTCGATTCCTCCCGAACCAAACACCGTTAGGATGTCGGCATACCTTTCTAACACAGTACTCAGCGCGCGATACGTCATCGCTCCATTCGATTTGATGTCGACTAGCAACCAAAAATGTGGGCCGTTGCGATAAACTCGCCCCCCATTTTCCGCAACTCGCTGCCGAAGCGGCGCCAGGTATAGGGCTTCGAGAGTCCTGCCGGGTTGCGTGTTCTTACGTTCATGGGCTACCAGTAACTGATCCTCAACCAGAAAAATATCGGCCTCAACGCTGCAAAAACCCTGTTCGAGTGCATCCACAAGGGGCCGAGTATGTGCATAATCGTTGTGAGCATGAGCGCGCGCCAGCGGCACCGGTAAGTCCTCCGCAAAAGACGGCAACGAAGTCGCCGCGTGGATCGCCAGAAGGAGAGTCAGTAGGTTTACTCGCATAGAAATCCTCGTATATTTGGTGTTGCTTAGTCATTTCGGACGCTTTCCTACTTCCTGGAGTCGCTTACGATGAAGATTCGCCTTTCAAGTTTTTGGCTGCTCGTGGCTACCATTTGCAGTTCAATCGCAGCCACATCGTCAGCGGACCTAACAGCAGCTGAACTTCCCGCGCCTAGCACAGTAAAGACGGTTCAACTATTTACTGTTCCAGAATATTGCGAAGGCGTGGTATTTGACCATTCTGGTAGCGGGTTCATTTCCCATGGCAAGGTTATTACTCACTTCACACTGGACGGCAAGCACTCCACTTGGGCTGAAACGGGTGCGCCAAATGGACACAAGGTGTTGGCCGACGGCACACATCTGGTGTGCGATGCGAGCCAACATGCCGTGTTGCGGCTGTCAACGGAAGGAAAGCCCTTGCCGCACGCGAGCAAGGAATGCGACGGTAAACCGCTTCGCGGCCCGAATGACCTGACATTAGACACACCGCACGCAGGATTCTATTTCAGCGATCCGGGCGAAAGCAGCGCGGAGAATCCAATCGGCACGGTGCACTATGTGGACCGGAGTGGCCTCACTCATTTGGTCGACAAGGGATTGGCCTTCCCCAATGGCATCGTTCTGACAGCCGACGGCAAGCGGCTCTACCTGGCCGAAAGTCAAAAAAACCGCATCAACACATATGAGGTTCAATCGCCAGGAAAAGTCGGTGAGAGAAAGGTGTTTGCCGAACTGCCTAGGAAGGACCCTTCCCTCGGTCAGATCGATAACCAGCCAGATGGGATGTGTCTGGACGCGGCTGGAAACCTATATGTCGCTCATTATGGAATGAAGCAGGTTCAGGTATTAAGCCCTGAAGGTCGTTTGATTGCTCGTTATGACGGTGGAAATGTAACAACTAGCAATGTGGCATTTGGTGGCCCCAAGTTAGATCAGCTCTTCATAACCGGCGGGCTTGGGGCCGAATCTGGCGGCGGCGGCCTTTTCCGTATCGACCTGGGAGCAAAAGGACTGCCCATTCTTCCCACGAAAAAGTAGTCCGGAGACGAGCCTTCCCTGCTATGCGTACTCAATTCTGCACCCTGCGGTTACGTTGCAGCGAACA
>JANNPR010001095.1:0-2957 GCA_031400345.1 Planctomycetota bacterium
CGTCCTGAGAGCTTCGTTGGAGCTCGATCATCCACTGGTCCGTCGAGCGAATGACGCTCACATCGCCGGTCACTGTCCAGAGGGTGCTCAGCAAGTTGTTAGGATCTTGGGTGTAGCGCGCCCAAGCGTCGAGCAACGAGTTACCGAACACCAGCGGTCCTTGCTCCTCGACCGTTTCAGCGTAGGCGCCAACGGCGTCGAATGCTCCGTCAATCAGGCCAACAGGCAACGCTCCGAACTGGCCAACCGCAGGGGCCTCGCCGGCGCCGCCCGCTTCGCCTGCGCCCGCCGCCGGATTGCACAGGGTAGGCCACGCTGCCATTTGGTCGATAGACGTCTTCCGCCGGCTGCCGATGCAATTGTCGCGAAACAGGTCTGGGGTATTGGTGTAAGCCCCTGTGATCGTAACATGGCTGGTCGCCGGGACGACGATATTGGTAAAGCCCGCCCGTACGGGAGCTCGCAAATCGATCGCTCTAAGCCAGGCTCGCGATTCCTCATCTAGCTCGAGTGCGATCTGGTCGACCGGTTCTCCAGTGATCTGCCCGGTCAGAATCCGCAATAACCCGGCAACTCCGTCGGGGGCCTTCGGCCCCAAGCGCTCGATCTCGTCGACGACGAATTCTGCCAGATCGGATTCCACCCGATAGTTCAACTTGCGAGTTGCTTGGCTAAGGCCGGGAATGTCGATGTCGCCGAGCAAACCGCCATCATCGGGCCAATCGGTGGAAAAGCCGTCTAACGATGTGTACTGGTCTACACGATAGCCCTGCTTGGCAAGAATCTCGGAAACTCGCGCGTTGACGGCGGCTCCGCGGCTATGGCCAACCAGATGGACGCTTTGAAACGCTCGGCTTAACGCGACATCCCCCAGTAGGAAGTCACGGCCACCGCGCAAGTCGTTGACAATCGTGCGGGCGGCCTTTTCCGCCACGGGTCCTGATCCGAGCATCGCATTGAGACCGGTGTACAGTTTGAGCCGCGTTGCCAGCTCGGTAGCATCCGCGGCCCGCTCCACTTCTCCCCGCGAGGTAGCCACCGCGGCGTTCGCCTCGGCAATCTTGGCCACGAGGAGAGACGCAAATCCCTCGATGAAGTACTGTGTCGACTCCCACTTCGCCACGTAGGTACTGACCCGGTTGTCGAGCAGCGTGTTGGCCTCGGGCAGATTGTCCAAATCCTGACCGATCTTGACCCACGGCTCTCGAAACGTATCCCAACCGCCAAACGGGTTGGGATTGAAGCCGTGAGTTGCCACGTTCACGGCCAACTTTGGCAATTCGAGCGACCTTACGTTATTGGTCTCCTTCGCCTCGTCGACCTTTTCATCCATATCAACCACCACCAGCAGGTGAGTGACCTGGGCCGCCTGATCGGCAGGCAACGAGAACGGGAAGAGATGCTCGACCGTCAGGTCCAAACTTCCCGTATTCCAGTGAATGGCTTGCGGGGCAATCAACGGTTGCCCGAGTTTATCCTCGATGGACGAACCCTTGGCCCAATACAAGCGTACATCAGTCACGGCTTCCGCAAATGCGGCAGTCCTCATGTGCGCGCCTACGACATCCATTTGCACTTCGACCTGAACGTCGTCGAGCGATGCGGCGTCCGGCCGCGCTTGCCAATTCACCTGCAGGATTCTCAAGTCGGTAGGCGACGCTTCCGATTGCTCAATTTGGCCCGTCCATCCTCCGTTGGTCGAGCCGGGAGACAACTGCTTAGACCATTCCACCGCCGCTCCCCAAGTTTCGCCATTTAACGTTCCGGTGGTGTCGATCGCGAATGGATCTCCGCCTCCGAAGCTGCAGTCCGGATCGATGTCCGTGAAGCGGAAGTTGCGGCTCAGGGCTTCGCGCCTGAGCGTTCCGTTGTTGAAGGTGATGGTCGCTGTTCCGGAATATTCGAAGTCGTAGGAGGAGCAGTTGTCCCTACCCGAGCCACTTCCGCTACCAATAATCTCTCCGGTCCCTATTGTCGGACCTGCGAAGTTAACTGTGCCGGATCCGTCGGACTCGGTTCCACTGAACGAGTCTCGATAATCCTGACCGAACCAACCATCTGGGATCATCGTGCTGCCGCTGAAGTCGCCGCTGTAGTTGAATGTGAAGGGGCGAAAGGATTCGTCCGCCACGACGCTTGCTAGCAGATAGCGTGGTTCGAGCTTCTCGAGACCGTTCCGCAGTTGGCGTCCTTGTCGGCGCCTCGGATCGTGCTTTTTTCGATTTCGCGCGGCTCGGGGTCGACTCCACATAGCGATTCGTTTCCCATCACTGTTTTAAGGGTCTTAAACTCCGGAAACTCCATCGAGTTTCGACAGAAGGAGATGTATGGTAATAGCTAGAACTTCTCGATGATAGGTCGCGTGTCGCCGCCGGCTGCGCGATTGGGAAGGGGTTGAACGACCTGTTCGCTCGGCTAGACTTGAGCCGACTCGATCAACGCGCCGTGCGGTTGAGCGATAAAAGCTATATAAAAGCTATAGACACGCATACATTTGAAGCTTTGTCGCCGCGAAAAGTTCGACACCTGGAACATCGACGAGGCGCAGTAGTCCCGAACGAGGCGTAAAGCAAGGGAATTTACGATGCGGTTGCCTCACAAAGCGAGCACAAGATAACTAGGCAGGCAATTCCGCAGGTGAGGCGCGCTACTTCACCAACGAATGGCGCCTGAGCGAAGTGGTGGGTGAAAGACGGCAAGGGATCAGCGACAACTCTTACGGTGGTATCGGCGCATCACGGAAGACTTTCGCCGCAGCGCGGACTCCGTGCAACCAACGCCGGCCGACAGCGCTAGCGCGCTCCCTCATCTGTTCGACTCGGCCCGCCAGCCGGCGAAACAAACTAGGAAAGTTCTCGATCGTGTTCACTATGTCGTCGCTGGCAAGGCCGAGCCGCTCGAGGATCGGAGCCAGATTTGGCGGAATTACGCCTTGTTTAACTTTGGTCCGCTGCCGA
>JANNPR010001097.1:0-2609 GCA_031400345.1 Planctomycetota bacterium
GCAGAAGTTGATCCCCTGGTCGCCATTGCTGGTGGTGGTGGCGTCTGTCTGTTCAACTCGATGGGAAATCCTTGGACGGCAGATTATTTGAAAATCACTGGCGAACTCGATGTCGATCTACGTAGCAATATTGCGGCTGAGGCGCGGGCCAAGATTGTATACGAAAGGTTGATCAATTTCTGCGACGACGCGGGTACTCGCGAAGCGCTTCAGTTCCTGATGACGCGCGAAATAACGCACATGAAAGCATTCGCTGCGGCGCTCGAAAGCATGCAAAAGCCCGCTTTTACCATTGGCAACATCCCGCCATCGCCCAATATCGTAAACAAGTTCTTTAACGACTCCACGGGACAAGGGGACGACGGCGAAATGGATGCTCGCGGACCGTGGAATGAAGGCGACGAGTGGGAATTTGTTCAATCGCCTGCTTTTCAAGACTTACGGAGTTTGGGTATTAGTAACGGCAGGGCAATGGATAGTACCACGGAATTCCCAGCGGCTGAAATGCTGATCGGATTACTTGCCGAAAGTTTGCAAGACTTGTTACATGCCGAAGGGCAACTTTTAAAAGCACTCCCTAAAATGGCAAATGCTGCCCGTTCCGCGGAACTTCAACAGACGTTTGAGGAACACTTGGTGGAAACGAAAGAGCAAGTGGATCGCATCAACAGCGTGTTTGAGCTCATTGGCCGGAACGCCAAAACGAAGCCATGCAAGGGAATGGCTGGCCTGATTGAAGAAGGCCAAGAGTTAATTGACGAATCACAAGATAAGGATGACATGACGGCCGATCTCGGGCTCATCAGTGCAGCTCAAAAGGTCGAACACTACGAGATGTCGTCTTATTTAAGCGTTATTGCGCTGGCAAGCCAGGCAGGTGCTTCCGAAGCCGCCTTACTCCTTCAACAATCACTCCTGCAAGAACAAACAGCGGATAAACGCCTCAACCGGATCGGGATGCTTCTCATGGAACAAGCCGCCACGGGAAAGGGATCAAAAGACCGGGAGGAAACCAAGGAAGAAGCAACGATGGCAGACGACGATAATGGTGACGACCCGGGCCAGGAAAATGGCGGCGGGACGACCACACGGCGTCGTCGGTCAAAATCTAAGCGTTCTTAAAGGTGCCTGAGGCTAAGGAGAACTCGAATCGCGGTGTTCAGCGAATAGCGTGACGCAGCCAGCAGTGCATACTCTTGCTTTGAGTAATACAAGTCGCGCGAGCCCGTAACGCTTGAACCTTCATGGCACGTATGGATCTTAGTATCAAGCCGACTTCGACGCCAAAGTTCAAGACTCGCTGAACAACTTGGACCCGCAGACGGCTCCCACCTGCTCCCCAATTAGGATGCTTGTCGAGCCATTGCAACACCTGAAACGGTGATCATTGGCGCACCACAGCGAATGAGACGTAGGGAAGAAATAGCCCTTGTTTCGGCTACCCTTACGACGACCTTTTCTCTTGCGCGGCATGGTTGCTGGTCTCCCCTGTGTGGCACTACAATTCTGGGTCGCGGCAAGGGTTCAGGCTAATTTATTGCTAAGATTTGTTGCCAAGCCCAATTTGCGTCATCGTAATTCGTTACTGGGAAGAAATAGATAAGGAAACGAGTCCCCATAGCTCAACTGGATAGAGCGTCGGCCTCCGAAGCCGAAGGTTGCAAGTTCGAATCTTGCTGGGGATATTTCCTTTGCGGGCAACGACTTTCGTCCACGATTCTTTCAGCAATCGCCCTTCTGCGCAAAGGGTCAAGGCTCTGCGTGGCTGTCTCACTGAGGCAAGCATCACACGGCGCTGTTTCCATAGCCACACGGCTACGATCAGTCGCAGGTTCGTAAAACTGCTCCTCCGCTAACTTACTTGCAACTAGATTGTGACTTGCGTAGATTACGCCACACACCACGGCGGTAGTTTCCACCCCTGCATGCGGAGCGAGAATGTGCTGCGAGATGACGAACATTTGACGACGGTGCCCGAGCCCAAATCGACGCATAATGTCGTTCCCGTTTCGCTTTATAAGTTGCGGTCTTACATCTGGGGGTTAGACCTCCTGCTGGACTGGTCGATCATCGTTGCAACCTTCGTTGCCTTCGCCTACGTAGAATCATTATTTCTGGTGCCTGTCGCTGCGCTGATCATCGGCGCAAGGCAGCATGCTTTGGGCCTGCTCGGCCACGATGCCACGCATCGACTTGCATTTAGGAATCGACGTCTTAACGACATCGTGGGCGAGCTTTTTACAATGTGGCCCATTTTGGTACTGATCGATGATGGTTACAGACCGTGGCACTTTGATCATCATCGAACTTTGGGCACCGACCACGACCCGGAACTGCATTATCGGGCCTATCGGCCGTACACCGGGCCAGTCACCTGGGCTAAGGCAGTGACGATCTTCATTTGCGATATGTTGGGATTGGGAATTTTCGGACTCTTGCGTTTTCAAAAGGAGATATTTCCGTTCCAACAACCCCGGCGCTTGCTTGGAATGGCAATTCTGTGGGGTGCTTTCCTTGGAATAACCATCTACTTGGACGCCCTGTGGGTCTTTTTCCTCTGGACGTGGTCGCTCACTACGGGCTTCTGGGCGGTGTTCCGAGTCAGGACA
>JANNPR010001107.1:0-2266 GCA_031400345.1 Planctomycetota bacterium
CGTGGGTGGACGACTTTCACATGAATTACGCGATCCTGTTTTCAGAAGGCGAAGCGACGGAGCGGGGATTTGTTGTGAAAGGAAAATACGACGCCGCACCGAACGCCCCACAGTGGGGTTGGAAGACGGTGTTTGAAGTCATCGACGATTATCATCTCACGATCACAGCATACAATGTCACACCGGTCGGGCAGGAAGCGAAGGCCATTGAGACAAAGTACAGTCGAAAGACGCAGTGACCTGGAACCGAGCCGTCCCCTGAGATAGCTGGCTGACGAACGGTTGAATCCAGAGTAAACCGATCGGGCGGAATTTGACATCAACATTTCTTGGCGGGCGAGGGACTAACCATATCGTTAGGCTCTATGGCGAGAGGAATCTGCGGCTACCCCATATTCAGGTCTGAGATTGGGAAATCTATCTATCAAACGCTTGCCAACTGAGTCTGGCGCCTGCCTAAAAGTTGGTTGATCAATTTCACTCCCAAACCATTCTCATTGCTGCGGTGGCGCTGGCTGCGCCAATTACAATAAGGATCCAAAATGCTACTTGTTCGGCCTGCCCCAGCGCCTGTGGATCGCCGTTGAAGGCAGTCCACATCGCGGCTAGAAAAATGAGGCAAAACACCGCAACACTAGCAAAAGCCACCCGAGCGACAATAGAGGACGGCGGCGATTTCGGAACATTCGTTCGGCGACTGACTGCGAGAAGTCGAATAAGAGAAACAATTGACGATACCCAACCGACCGCACCCCAAATGGTCGATATTACCCCGCAAACTGAGATAGTTCCCATTACCGCCCCGACAATGACTATAGCTACTTGCAAGAAGTATCCTGGCTTAGACCGGCTGTTAATGGGTTCATGCCGATTCACTTTACATGAATTGATTTCCATACCGCCCGCTACTCTTTAACGAGAGTTAAAATCTTGACGCCCACGACCTTCGTAAATCACCGTGCCATTGAAGTCTGCGCGTCAAGGCTTTTCAACAATTGCGATACACTCTTTCGCGCGGACTCCTTCCCGTAACCCATTGCTTCACGTAGTTTCTGCTGATCCGCGAAGAACTTGCGGACCCACCCAGGCGCCCAATCCGCAACTATTACCTATCGATTGTCGGGTTCAAAACAACCTTTTCGCAACGCGGGTATTATAGTTTTTGGTGGTGTCGGCCCACTCCGCCATGATTATCTGCAAGGCAGCTTCATTTATATCATGCAGCGTCGTGCCCGCGATGATTAGATCTTCACCACCTTGTCCGAAGACTAGGTCGGCTCCCGTGCCCAAAATAATTAAGTCCCGGCCAAGTCCGCCTTTCAGGTTGTCAACTCCCGGCCCGCCCAGCAGGATATTGTTGAGCGAGTTGCCAGTGAAGTTATCTGATAAGCCATCCATGGCCGGATCACTGACTTTGAACCTGTTAACTCCAGGTGGGAGCACGATCAAAATTCGCAGACTTGAATCAGATGCGACAACGGAGATCAGCGAAATTGCGCCAAGCTAATGATCCGTCGAACCGTCGCACCTAGACCCCAGAGCACGGAGAACAATCTAAACCGGGTTCGACTCCCTAAGTTGAGCAGGGTAAAACTAGACGGTTCCACCCGAGCATCAGATCCGGTCGAATTCGCATCAAGGCGACTCGGAAACTCAAAGAAAGGTAAACACATGTTTGATACAAGTTCCAAACGATTACTGGTGGGTTGCGCCATGGTGAGTTTCATTACGCTGCTGGCAATCTTCGGCCTGGCACAGGAACCACAGAAAACAAACGTCTTGGATGAGCGTGCCGAGAAAATGCTCAGCGAGCTTTTGTCTACACATGATCAATTGGTGCAGGCCGAATGGGCTATGTACGAAGGAGGTAAAATATCGATTGAAGATGTGACATCGACAGAAATCGAACTTACGAAGGTCAAATTAGAATTATCGAAAACGCACGAACAGCGAATCGAAGCTCGAGAGTATCTGGTAAGCAAGGCACGCACCCTCGAGCAAATTGTCCATGAGAAATTCAAGTTTGGACAATCATCCGTAGCAGACGACTTAAAGGCTAGAGCCCTACGACAACGCGCAGAGTTGGAGCTGCACCGCGAGCAAGCCGGGCAAATTCGCTAATTCGGAAACCCACCGCGAGAGTCCAGTTTGGCACCTAATCAAAGCAGACTTCGATCTAGCGATTTCAACTAGGACATCCAACGGTATGACCAAGCCTGTGCTGTATAAAACGTCTCGTAAGGCAAATAACAAAACATCAGTGCCG
>JANNPR010001134.1:0-2390 GCA_031400345.1 Planctomycetota bacterium
GCGTTCCACATCCCCGAGTTGCCCTGTCCGCATCTCGATCTGCGTTGGATGTGTCATCACCACGGCTGGAAGGGGGGCCTTAAGGATATTACCGCAGGACTGGGAATCACGCGACCGGCGGATCTCGCGAATGCGGACGGAAGTTTAGCGATTCAGTTGTGGAACATGTGGATCTATACGAAGGACCACACTGCGCGAGAACAGCTGCTGCGATACTGCGGTGCCGACGTTCTCTTAATCGTGATGCTGGCACACCGACTTACGGGGCTCGAGCATTCCGGAGTTGACCATTGCGGAGTCGACCATTCCGGACTTAACCAGCTTTGGTCGCACCTACTGGAGCTCTCCAACGATCATAGCATCTCGCAACGGGACGAAGTTCAAGACACGCCTGCGCTGTCCGCATCGGTCGGACTCGGCAGTCCCTCACGCCTGCGAGCACTCCGCTTTCGATTCGCCGGTTGAGTGCTGAAGTGGACTTCCGGAACCGCACCTACACGACTCAACAGGTCGTCCAGCGTATGACGATGACGGGAGGAAACTAAATCTGACAATCCCGATGTTTGCCCTCTTTGAGCACCACCTGTTCGAAACGCCGCCGTCTACTTTACTCGCACAAGTTTCATAATCCGCCCCGCGACGTTCCAGTCCTGCACGTATAGGTTGCCATCCTTGTCCCAATAGGAGCCGTGCGTGCCGCTGAAGACGCCCTCAATCCATTGCTCTTGAGGGATATTGAAGTTCACCCTTTTCGCGGGATCGGCGTTATGGCCGAGGACGGAGATGATGGTATTACTTTTGTCGAGAATGACGAGTCGCCCGTGCAAATCGGGCACGGAGACGTAGTCGCCCTGAACTGCGGCAGATGTAGGCATTCCCAGACCGGTCACAACCTCGTCGATGAATTCTCCGTTGAGGTCATAATGCAGCAGCCGGCCCTTGGGCTCGTGATTGCGATCACAGATCAGTAGCCGCGGAGGGTCATAACGTGTGTCTAAAGTCATCCCATGGGCGGTATTAAATTGCTTAAGGCCGTTACCTTTGGACCCAAAGTGAAGCAGGTATTTCCCAGTCTTGTCGTACTTGAAAATGTGGTTACTCGCGTAACCATTCGACAGGAAGATATCGCCGTTGGGAGCGATCGTGATTGCCGTGGGATTGAATTTATCTAGGTTGAGCCCCGACTCTTTGGGAAACCCCAGTTTCAGTACGATGTCCCCGTTACTGATGTTGAACTTGATTCCCTCGGCATTATTGTTGCGGGCGCCGTAAATGAATTCGCCCCCAGCTTCTTGGCGGATCTCCATGTCATGAATATCTGAATAGTCTTTTCCAAGGTAGGAGTGGATCACCTTACCGTCCGGCGAAAAAACGAAGACACCTTCCTTAGCGCTCGTATAGATGTTGCCCGCTTTATCGATAACGACGGCGCCGTGCGTCGGCCCCAAGGCAGATTTTCCATCCGGGCGGAGCCCCCAACCCGGTACGGTGTCGAAAGTCATCAGCCCGCAACCCATCCGCACCGGCTGGGTATTTTTTTGCCCGAGAACTGGCAGTGCCATGCTCAGCGAGAACATCAAAGCGAGACAAACCGAGCCGATTTTCATGATCTGAACTCCTGGTTGAAACTTCATCGTTGTTGAATTGTCGATGTCAAGTCGCAGTCGAATTCGTTTAGTATTCGATTAAGAGCGGTCCAGTATCCGGTCGCCGGATGCGAACTTCAACCAGGGGGCCGGATTCATCGGTGCTTGGCTGGGATAAAATCGATGCCTGGATAAAAGCCTTTCTTCTATGATTTCCATCAGTGAAGATCAGCGAAGATTAGTGTTCCTTCCCCAATCAGGATCAATGGTGCGCTAGGATTGGTCGTGCGAATTGATAGCTAGAGATTTTAAGTATCGAGACAACAAAGCTTTTCCGTACGTTATGGCATTGGGAGAGTCCAACTAATCTGTGTCAATTAGCGGAGGCCAGCGTTCCCGCTTAGTTTTTTCACCTCGATGGGCGAGCCGAGGTTTCCCGTGTGAATGCCCATTAAGAGTTGCGCGGTTTACCCAAGTTGACATTTACTGGCGATGCTCCTTGTGACCAGGTTCATGAAAACCGTCAAAATCGTTACAACCGGCTCCCCGCGACAGTTGATCATGCGTTTCACTTCTACGACCCGATTAATCCATACAGATGTTGCCGTCTGAATAACACATTCACTCGGATTAACGGCTTTAATGGTTACCCTTCCTAAGTTCCGTGCTTTGTGTCCAATCGTACTAAGCACTATTAGTGTTGTAATAGCTACGAACCTCACCGGTTGCGCGGTGGTCGGACAGCGCATTTCTGAGATGAACAGTGCCATTCTGACACATACGCAGGAGTACCAGGAATTATCC
>JANNPR010001142.1:0-2715 GCA_031400345.1 Planctomycetota bacterium
GGGAATTCGTTGTTCCTGTCCCAACGGACACAAGCTGCATCTAAAATCCTTTTTGGCTGGCAAGAAAGGAATCTGCCCAGAGTGCGACGCACGCTTTCGCATTCCGAGTGGGACCGCCCCTTCCGAACCGACCCGGACGACGTCGGTGGTTGGTAAATCCGTTATGAATGGCACGGCCTCGGCAGTGGCGGTGCTCGCCGATCCAAGCGACGTCGAATCGCAAATTGAAGTCGACGTGGGACCAGACGTGGGACCAGTTGTTAAGAAGTTTGGAAAAGGGAATGAAAAACCTTCCACATCTCTAAAAAGCCGTTCAGCACCTGTGGGTTCAAACGGCAACGTCGCTCGACCGTCCGCGACGGCTTCGGTTGAACCCGATCCGATTTCAAATGCGCCCGACGCAGTGTGGTACGTTCGCCCGCCATCGGGCGGCCAGTTTGGCCCAGCGCGGGGCGAAGTCATGCGCAAGTGGCTCTCCGAAGGACGCGTCAGCAGCGACTCATATATTTGGCGGGAAGGCTGGCCCGACTGGCAGTTAGCCGGTTCACTTTTCTCGAAACTACCTGCCGCAGAAGCAAACGCAGGCATTCAGCGAGCCAAAGTGACAGTCGCGCCTGAACTTTCGATTAAGGTGGGACAGTCGTCACCCGTAGCTCGTTCTAAACCAGTTCCGGCGCGCGCCCGAGGCAATTCGTTGGCAATCGGATTTATGGCCCTCCTGGCTGTGATCAGCATCTCTCTACTCGTGGCCTTGGCCTACGTGATAAGCGGCCATTAGTGTCGCCAGAACTTTGAATCGAGGGGGCTTACTCTAGTGCACACTTCGGGCTAATGTAGGATGTTCGTCAGCCCGAATATTTCGCGCATATTGGCGATATTCCCATTGGAGTCCTCTTTTCAGGAAGCCGCCCATGAAGATTCGATTTCGTAGTGGAATTAGCTACCTGTTTACGATTTGCTCCGTCGTTTGCGTGTCCATCGCGGCAGGAGCTGCCGACGACAAACCCGCCGACCAGGAAGTGAAGATTAAAGACATCCAATTGCGCGTTCCAGCGACTTGGAAAAAGGTAGAACCAAGCAGTAGCTTGCGATTAGCGCAATTCGAGATTCCAGCCGCGGAAGGTGATTCCGACCACGGCGAGTTAGTAATCAGTTCCTTTGGCGGGGCCGCAGGTGGCGTCAAAGCAAACGTCACGCGGTGGGTTGATCAGTTTCAGGCCAATGGGCGGCGAACGGAGACGAAGACTGCAAAGTCTCCTCAAGGAGAGTATGTTATTGTCGACGTCGCAGGCACATACAAAAAACCCATTGGTCCGCCTCAACAGCAAAAAACTCAGCCTATGCCAAAGGCCCGAATGTTAGCCGTAATCCTCGCGGTTGAAAACAAAGATAATTACTTTCTGAAGTTAACGGGTCCTGAAAAAACCGTTGCTGCCGCGGCCGAGGCGCTCCGCAGATCTTTCGGCGGTAATGCCGGCGACGAGAAACCTTGGAAAAGTGACGGCGAATAGCCCTAACGAAATAGCACCGCCGCCACTATGAGAATCCAGCAGTTTCTGGAACACCACGGCATATCCCGAAATCCGTTTGTCGAGGAGGATGCGCAAACCGATCTGGTTTTTAAAGAGCATTGCATTTCCAGCACGTATCATCCCGCCTGGGACAAGGTATTCGGCGATCCAACAGAGCCTTCCACAGCCGTGGTATTTGGTGAAAAGGGTTCGGGAAAGACGGCAATGCGCTTGCAAATTGCTGAGCACATTAGCCACTACAATCGCAAACATCCGGAGCAGCAGCTGTTCGTCATTGAATATGACGATTTCAACCCGTTTCTCGACCGGTTTTGTTCACGGCTCAGCGGGCGACGTCGACGACCCGATCGGGCGCTCGCCGAGTGGAAGTTGTGGGATCATGTAGATGCGATTCTGACTCTAGGTGTCACGGGCTTAGTGGATCGAATCTTAGATGTCCGGCAGCCTAGTACGAATATTCACGCCGAGTTCAATCAGACGAAGGCGGACAATCTGACTCGGTTTGAATGTCGTGACCTGCTATTGCTCGCAGCTTGTTACGATCAATCAACGGCCGAAACATTTCGAGGACGTTGGGACCGGTTGCGACGACGACTGCGATATAGCACGATTAAATCGCAATGGGCTTGGATTTTAGGAATCGTATGGACGGTTGCGTGGTTTGGGTTGATGGGCACGTTGGCGATCCAGGGTCATGCCGACCGGCTACAGCCGCTTTGGTTGTTTTTTATCTTTTCCGTCTTGGGATGGGGTCCTTGGTTGTGGCGCAACCTGAAGTGTTGGGGATTGGCCCGCGGCATTATCAAGCACCTTCGGGTCGGAATTCGTGAAACAGGTGAACTTCGCCGAACCCTAATGCAATTTAGTAGCAGCGAGTTGGGGGGGCAGCCGCTTCCCAACAAAGATCGAACTGATGATCGCTACGAATTACTAGTTAAGTTTCAGAGTGTCCTGAAGACTCTGGGCTTTTCTGGCATAATTGTCTTAGTCGACCGGGTGGATGAGCCTCACTTAATAAATGGGTCGGCAGAACTGATGAAGGCCCTATTATGGCCGATGCTAGATAACAAGCTTCTGAAACATCCCGGGATGGGGTTAAAGCTTAAGCTCCCTGACGAGCTAACCCGGTTAATTGAGCGGGAGGAGCGGGATTTCTATAAGCGGTCGCGGCTAGACAAGCAAA
>JANNPR010001171.1:0-3375 GCA_031400345.1 Planctomycetota bacterium
CCGCGTTCAATGCTTCGAGCTTCTCTGCTGGATCGGCGCGCAGATACACTTCCGTCGACTTCATGCTCGCATGACCAAGCCACAAGGAGACCTTGCGTACATCATGAGTTGCCTGGAGCGTGTGCATCGCACAGGTGTGACGAAGTACGTGCGGTGATACTCGCTTGGACGCGATTGATGGACAGACGGCGGCGGCCGTCTTGACGTGCTTGGCGAGGATGTACTCGAAACCAGCGCGCGTCAACGGAGCCCCTTGAGCGTTTAGAAACAGTTCGGGGCTGGCCCTCTGAACTCGCACGGCCGTCCAGTCCCGAAGTACCTTCGCGGTCTCCTTCCAGAGGGGTAGAATTCGCTCCCGCCGACCCTTCCCGCGAACCCGAATGGATGCCTGAGGATGAGTTTGTAAATCATCAAGTCGGAGACCAACTAGTTCGGAAACGCGTAGTCCACCAGCAAAACAGACGTGGAGCATGGCGCGATCCCGAGTGCCGGCAAGTGTCGTCGGGTCGGGAGCATCAAGCAGAGCTTGGAGCTCTTCATGATTGAGATAATCGACGAGGGCCTCATCCGTTTTTTTGAATGGGATCGCCAGGATACATCGCACCTGTTCGAGAGCAGAGGGAACTCGATACTCGATGAAGTGGGCAAAGGTCTTTACGGCAGCCAAGCGAGCGTTCCTTGTTCTTGCTGAGTTGCCGCGTTTAGTCTCAATGTGTTCCAGGAACGCAAGAATCAGAGGCGCATCGAGTTGTTCCAGTGTTAGGGCCGATGGGAATATTTGGTGTCGCTCGGCAGCGAAGCAAAGCAGCAATTGGAAAGAGTAGGCATACGCATCACACGTATGTGCGCTGCATGCCCGGTCGCGGGGTAAGTACTCCCGGAGAAACGCTGTTAAGTGAGAAGCAATTGGCGTCATTCTGAACCTCCTCGAAACAAGACTTCTCCCGCGAGAGCCGTGTCTTCCATGAGCTTCGTTGTCGCGTGCAGGTAATAGTAGGTATCCGAGGGATGCGCATGCCCCAAGTACGTGCTCAGCGCGAGCATATGGCGTACGATCTCGTCCCTTCCTCCTTGGCATGCCTCCAGAGCGCGGACCGCGAAGGTATGACGAATGTCGTGGATGCACGGACCTGGAGTGCCCGGTTCACCACGCAAGCCGATCGAGCGCGTTAGCTCAAGAAACACGGCGCATACGGTCGAATAGGCAAGTCGGGTCCCCCACAGCGAGACGAACACAGATCGATCGTCGCCACCAACCTCCTTTCGACGGACTACGTAGCGATCAAGGCCTTCGCGCGCTGTTGCGTGCAACGGTACAAGTCTAGTCTTGCGGAACTTGGTGTGTCGGATCAGCACGCCATCGCGAGTGATATCATCAAGTTGTAGTGCCAACGCCTCCGAGATCCGAATTCCTGTGGATAACAACAGCGACAACAGCGTCACATAGGTTGCAGGACGGAGCGACTCTTTTGGTGTGAGTCGTGCGGCCGCATCAAGTAAACGCCTGAATTCCTGCGGAGTGTAGAGGTGCGGTCTCCGGCGATTTCTTGTCGGCCTGCCAAACGCATCAGCGGGAGGAATCTCGTGGCGCGCGTCCTCGGCCTGCATCGACCGCGCGAAGCGCCTAACGACCAATAATCGTGATCGGCGTTGGGCAGCCGAGGGCGCCTCGGTTGCCCATGCCAACACCGTTTCGGTCCGTACAACAAAATCGCCGCGGGCGTCGGCAAATCTTGCGAAATGGCGCAGCAAATAGGCCTGGACTCTGAATTTGAAGCCCATGGCAATGTGCAGCTCGACATAGCGGTTGACGATTTCAGTTATCATGATGTTCCCTCCGGCCAAGGCTGCGCGATGCGCCCAAGCAGCTCGGTATCGACTTTCGCATAGTAGGCCGTGGTGTCGGACGACTGATGCCGAAGAACGGTCGCGATCAAATCCAGACTGGCTCCCGAACGGAGCATGCCCGTCGCTGCAGAGTGGCGCAGCAAGTGCGCTCCCTTCGAAGGGGCGTCGACGATACCCGCGCGCTGCAGGGCGAACCGCACAACGTCAGATATCGAAGCTGAGGTTGCGAACGGGCGAACCGGCGCGTTGGCGCAGAGAAAGACACGATCGGTAGCGGCATTAGGGCGTCCGTTCACGAGGTACTCGATCAGGGCGTCCCCGGCATCTTGAGGCAACGGCAAGCAGACCTCCCTGCGCCCCTTTCCGAGAACTCGTACCGTCCCTGCATGCCAGTCAAGATCACCCAACCGCATGGCCGTGACATCGCCACCGCGAAGGCCGAGGCGGGCCAGCAGCAACAGGATGGCACGATCACGTACTCCGAACGGCTTGCTCAAATCGCACGAGGCGATAAGGCGTTCGACCGCATCACTCTCGAGGTAGCGTGGGAGTGCCGACAGTTTCCATTCCGGCACGGTCGGCACCGCGCGGTCAAGGTAAGGTCGGCACCGCCCATTGGCAGCATGAAACCGAAGGAATGCGCGGATTGCACCGACGTAAGTCTTGGCATAGCCGGGGCTCAAGTTCTTCACTTTCCGGATGACCACTTGCCGCACGAGAGCTGCATCGTAAAGGGAAGGATCATCTCCGAGCGCCGGCAGTAATTCCTTGACAAGCGTCTCGTACCGCTTAACCGTAGGTAGCTTGACGCCACGGTGTTGGGTCATCCAATGAGTGAACCCGACCAGTGGCTCCGGAACAGCTGTTGGCAACGGTGTGGCCAATGATGACGCAATGCCCTGGCGACCAAGGTAGTCAACAAATCTGCGTGCCCGCGTCACGTAGCGCCGCGATGGACGTCGCCCACGTCCCACGGCAAAAGGGCATTTACACTTGTGGTTAGCGAATTCAGCGAGAACCACTTCTCCAAGCCGGTCGATCCCCAAATTACGGGACTCCATCCATCGGCCCAGGTGCGCAGCTGATCTCGCATAGTCACGGATCGGAAGGAGGGCATAACCCGCGGAGATTAACTCGGCGGCGAAGCCCTCTAGATACTGCTGGACGCAGCCACCCGACTGAACACCAGTCAAGACAATCTTCGAATTGACGATCTGCATGGTTATCTCCTGTAGCCGCCGACATGGCAGCTTCAGGAAGCACCGTACATTTATGCGGAGCAAATTCTACAATGCATCATCCAGAAAGCCGTGGATCTCCAAGTTGAGTGTTCAACTCCGCATAACTTCCGACACCGCATAATTCCGCTTATGCGGAGCTCCGCATAAGCGGATAGGATTTGACGGTCTGCAAGGAGTCGTCTCGGGAGTCCTTGAGCAGGATCCGTTGAGCGGGCATTTGTTCTTGTTCGTCAATCGTCGTCGCGACAAGTTGAAGATTCTCTACTGGGACGGTGACGGTCTGGCG
>JANNPR010001182.1:0-2076 GCA_031400345.1 Planctomycetota bacterium
CCGAACGATTGCGATAAAATTCCGCCAAATAAGCCATCTAGGCCACATGAACGGCACAAAGCGGGAATGGATATCGATTGGGATTTCGATGAAATGGCATTGGCTGCAGGCACAAACCAATTCATTACGTACTCATCTGGGTTTGCTCCAGTCGCCGGATGGTCTTGCGCTTGCAGCCGGAATGGCTTTCGTTGCCGACGGAACGGCCGGCCTACAAGTCGTTAACTACCTACCATTCGACGACAAGAGACAAGGACCAACCGTGATCTGTTATTCGAGTATCTCGACGTCGGGCAACGTAAGAATATTTCTGTGCCTGAGATTGACGCGATATTCTCCTTCTGGGGGCAATAGCCTCAATGCAGGCGAGGGCACCCGAATAAGAGTAAGGGGGGCGTCAACAAGAGTAACGCCGCAAAGCCTGCGTAACCGTGGCTTCGGAAAATAATCACATCGGCCAAGATCACTGAGGCCATCACCGCCAAGTGAAAAGTGGTGTTGGGTCAGTGCGGCCTCAAATTCATTTTGCAATTTGCATTTTGCATTTTTCATTTTTCCATTTTTCATTTTGCACTTTGCATGGTTCCATTCGCTTTGCTGGTGAATGTTGGGCCGGCGCTCGCTGCGCGATCTTGTCCCACCCTTACGGAATCTGATTTGACGCCCGCAGGCAGGTACAGTATTTTGTGCGGAGTTGCCGGGTTCCTAACTGGCAGACCAACACAGCCACGGACGGTGAACAATGGGTGGATGGCGTACAGAATCAACTCCACTGCGGGAAATTACCAAGTTCGAGCCGGGAGACCGGCTGAATGTCTTACTGGGCGAAGTCGATGGCAAGCTTTTCTTGCCGGCCGAATTGTGGGGTGAAGGGGTGCGGGTCGAATGGGCGTTTTCCTCCTCCGCTAAGGTCGCTCCCCGATTCGATCCATTTCAGGGATGCCTTGTACTCGCTGGCTTGCGGGCCGCGTTACCACCCAGCGCTGGGCAGGTAACGGCAAAATACATCGGGTCGAACACGTTCCAACTGGCCGTTGAAGAGTTCGTTCACCCAACCGTGTCGGATGGTTCGGCCGCGGACTCGACGGCGATCCCGGATCCCGATGATTGGGCGTTGGTTGCGGAAGCGTCGCGAGGCGGTGGGCGCGTGCGTGATTGGCGCCTAGGACTACGCGCCGCTCGACTGGCGACACACGCCGGTTTCGACGAACTCATGTGCTTGCCGTTCGTGCGCGAAATGGAGTTGTTGGAGCATCAGATTCGCACGGCCAAGACGGTCCTGCGCCGCTTCCGGGGCCGGGCGATGCTGTGCGATGAAGTCGGATTGGGCAAAACAGTGGAAGCGGGCCTCGTTCTCTCCGAATTGCATATGCGAGGCCTGGCGCGATCGGTGCTGATACTCGTTCCGCCTTCCCTGATCGAGCAATGGCAAGGCGAGATGCGACGCAAGTTTTCGCTCGACTTCATTTCGCACGACGATCCCGCGTTCAGAGCGTTGGGAGATGAAGGCTGGCAGAAGCACGATCTTGTCATCGCGTCGATTCACACGGCGAAACGCGAACCGCACCGGTCGGCAATTCTGGCTCGCCGTTGGGACTTGGTCATAGTCGACGAAGCCCACCATTTGCGGAATCGTGAAACGCAGTTGTGGAAGTTCGCGAGCCAGTTGCAAAAGCAATACATTCTGCTCCTCACCGCCACGCCAGTTCAGAACAACCTTGATGAACTGTTTAATCTCGTCACATTGCTGGAGCCGGGGCTACTCAGCACGTCGCGTCAATTCCAAAAACGGTTCGTCGACCGCAAGGACAAGCTGACACCGCGCAATACTGATGAACTGCACCGGCTGTTGGCCGAGGTCATGGTACGCAATCGGCGCAGTACTGTCGGGCTGCAGTTCACGCGCCGCTGGGCGAAGACAGAATCGGTACTCCTCACGCCCGCAGAGCAGCACTTATACAGTGGCGTGACCAATTTCGTTCGCGAATGCCTGCGCCAAACCGATCATTTGCCCGCAAGTGGTGATACGCCAGCGCCCCGGTCGATGGGCCTGAACCGCATGGTTTTGATCATGCT
>JANNPR010001248.1:0-2017 GCA_031400345.1 Planctomycetota bacterium
TTCAGCAGCACGGCATCTTCCGGCAGCACGGCTTCATCGCACAACCGGCGCAGGTATCGCTGCAACCCCTCGATCGATTGAACGGACATGCGTCAACTCCAGCCGGGAATGTTCGAACCTGCATTATAAGTACGAGTGGAGCACGAAGCGGCTCAAGATTTTTGGACAAGGGAGGCTTGGTCCCGAGTGTTGACGCGCCCGACAAAAGTCGCGGCCACCCAATGTACTCATCACGATCCGGGTGATGAGACCGCAGCATCTCCACAAAGTGCCCTGTTCGAGACGGTTTGCTGCCAAGTCATCACGCGGAAAGCGTGTGAAATTCTTATGCCTGAACGACTACCGGATTGCTCGATATCCGCGTACCGATTCGATCCCCACGAACCGCCCGTTGGATGTTGCCATCGCGTTTGAAATTGAAGATCAAAATGGGCATGCCATGTTCCATGCAGTGCGTGATCGCCGTGATATCCATCACGCGCAAATTGCGTTCGCGAACGGTTTGGTAGTCTAGCTCGCGATAGAGAACCGCATGTGGATTCTTTTCAGGGTCATCGCTGTAGACACCGTCGACACGAGTGGCTTTTAGTAATACGTCCGCTTCCAATTCCAAGGCACGCAGTGCGGCGGCAGTATCGGTCGTGACGTAGGGACCACCCGTTCCCGCTGCCAGGATGACAATGCGCTCCTTTTCCAAATGCCGTTGACCACGCCGTCGAATGTAAGGCTCGGCAACCCCATCCATGCGAATCGCCGTCATTAATCGAGTTTCACACTTGAGTGTTTCCAACGCGTCCTGCAATGCCAACCCGTTAATCACGGTAGCCAACATGCCCATATAGTGGGCGGTAGCCTCATGGATTGCGACATTGCCTTCCTTGAACTGAGCTCCTCTAAGGATGTTACCTCCGCCGATCACAACGGCGATCTGACAACCTGCCTGGTGAGCCAATTGGATCTGTTTGGCAATGTGGACGACCTCGTCCATGCTGATTCCACGTTCACCCGCGCGCGTGAAGCTTTCGCCAGATAGCTTGAGTACAACACGACGATAACGCGGCGATTCGGCATCGGACATG
Organism: Planctomycetota bacterium; assembly: GCA_031400345.1. Lineage (GTDB taxonomy): Bacteria > Planctomycetota > Planctomycetia > Pirellulales > Pirellulaceae > JANNPR01. Next base: position 1,080 of record JANNPR010001248.1, read on the forward strand.
CGATATACCTTGTGGAAGTCCGTTCAATTTCTGGGGAACAATGCAGCCTGGAACAAGCTATTCCTTGCCCAGTTCCCAGTGAACGAATTTGTTGATTCCCATTTGGTGCTGTTCGGCGAACTTACCGACGGTCAACTTGTCATCTTTTACGAATGGCTGTTCCATCAAAGCGCGTTCCGCGTAAAAATTTCGAAGTCGCCCTTCCACCATCTTGTCGACAATATTCACGGGCTTACCCTCTCTTAGCGCCGCTTCCCGCAAAATCCCGCGCTCTCGCTCTACGTCTTCCGCTGCAATGTCTTCTTTGCGGAGTGCGCCTGGTCGCATGGCAGCAACATGCATGCACACATCCTTTGCAGCTTCATCGTTTCCACCCGTCACGGACAGCAGTACACCCGAAATCGTTCCCGAATTATGACTGTAAGCTCCGCACGCGCCGTCGAACCGTTGCATACGTCCGATTCGGAAGACTTCTCGGATGCGATTAAACATTTCATCCTTGACCTCGCCCAAGGTCATACCTTTTTTGCTAGGGCTTGGCTGCGTTAATAGCTCGTCGGGAGTCGCAGCGCCTGGTCCTAGCGCGAGCTGTTTTGCCAAGTCGTTGGCTAACTGGATGAACTCTTCGGTTTTCGCGACGGGATCGCTTTCGCACTTGAATTCCACGATTCCGCCGGCAGGCTGTTTGGTGCCAGCGAAGATGCCAAAGCGACCGAATGCGGTCTCACGATCGCCGCGATTGCTTTGAATTTGGATGCCGTTTTCACGTAGCCATCGGACAGCACCCTCTTCGTCACCATTGGCGTTCGAGAGCGCCTTTTTGCAATCCATTAACGGCAGGCCGGTACGCTTCCGCAGACTATTTACACTAGCGGCAGTAATCTCCGCCATGATATTGCTCCTTACTAGACCCACTATTTTGTGATGGCCACTTGTCC
>JANNPR010001298.1:0-1392 GCA_031400345.1 Planctomycetota bacterium
GAGCCGTCTGCGAAAAGTCCGTGTCACCCCGCAATTTGATTCGACGAAATCCGGCGCTACGACACAACTCAATGGAGCGATCGAAATACACTGCCGCACGTTCATGCGACGGGCGGTTGCCAGAGCGATTGACCAAATACAGAACCTCGCGCGTGTTAGCCAGGGTCATCACCAAGGGATGATAGCCCCACAGCTTTTCATGATTCATGCCGATGCCTTGCTTGCGTTCGCCGTATGTTTCCACCATCGTCCCATCGGCTTCGATGATGGCTTCGTCGAAGAACGCCTCCGGCTGCTGTTGCCAAACTTTTCGTCGCGCTTCGTGAAATGACTCCTGTAACGCAAGTAGCTCCCAAGCGCCGAATCTTCGACAGAAATCCCCGGCTGTAGTTGGATCGGGAATGCGTTGCGCGCCGACCGCGTTCAAAAACCCTTCATCCGTGCGCCGCAATTCCATATGCTGCAAGCAAGTTCCGCCAGCCAGCAGGTTGTAGGCGATATTGAGAACGTGATCCGCCTCGCTATATGGCAAACGAAACTTGAACAGCGGACACATTCGATTGATTGTCTCGGCCAAATCCAATCGTTTAACCATCTCTTGAATCAATCCGATTCCACCGGCCGCGATGGCCTGAATGCGATCCGCCAACTCATAATGAATCGCGGGAGGAGAGAGCATAGGAGACTGACCATTCCATTTGGCCTTATCAATCCGTTCCATTACCCGACGCTTGCGTTCCATTAACTTTCGTCGTAGCTTGGCGTTCACTCGAAAACCTCCGTGAGTGGTGTTCCTTGATTTGTTACACCTCAATAAACACCGGAAAACTCAGGAGGTTTTCGACCTTTTCGAATTTGTACAACTTTTGTACTACATGGCCATGCTTAGTTAAGGACTAGACGAACGCAGCCAGCGGAGCCTGGACTTGATAACCCGGTAGTCCGTCCGGGATTCAACCACGGAGATCACAGGAGATCCCACGTTCCTGAAGAAACCCGTAAACCTTTGCCCTGCTCTACGACCCCGGTCGGACCGCTGCATCAGGCCAATACGATGCGAGAGGTATTGTCCACGCTGACACCACGTCAAGGACTCCGACGATGTACTTTCGAGGCTCAATCACACGGCTTTAGTTCTCGCTGTCTACGCTTCGCAGGATGAGTTACCCCATTTCCACGCAAGACTCGCTTCCGGTTGCTGGCCAGCTTTACCGGGAGGGATTCACACCCCCTGGGTTCCAATGAAAGGTTTCTAAGGTGCTTCCTACATCTCTTCCTCCCTTCTCAAGCTTCGTGGCGCAAGGTGTCTATAGATTTTCCGACTTTCCTTTCGCTCGAAGAGCAGGGCCACCTTAATTAGTAAGCCGACATTCGTTCGCGACCTATATCGCG
>JANNPR010001300.1:0-7293 GCA_031400345.1 Planctomycetota bacterium
CGCTACGGGCTCTCGCGGCGTACGACGATACAAAAACGCCTGTTGCGGTGCTGGCTCATTACCGGGAACTTACCGATGCGGAAAAGCGTGACGCCATCGGCACGCTTTGTTCGCGTCCTACCTATGCCGTAGCACTGCTCGATGCGATCGCGAGAAATGACGTCCCGCGCACGGATCTGCACGCTTACAACGTCCAGCAATTACTCCGGTTTAACGATGAGAAATTGCAGCAGCAGATTAAGTCTGTCTGGGGCGACTTCCGAGCCACCACAAAAGACAAGCAAGTCCAAGTCGCTCGGTTAAAATCCACGCTGGGCCCCGGACGGCTAAAAAACGCGGAACTTGGCAACGGCCGGCGACTGTTCGCAAAAACGTGCGCGTCATGCCACGTCTTGTTCGGTGAAGGAAACAAGGTGGGCCCGGATATAACCGGCTCGAATCGAGCCAACCTGGACTACATCCTGGAGAACTTGATCGATCCTAGTGCGATCGTGGGCAAGGACTATCTCATGACGTTGCTCACCTTGACGGATGGCCGCGTGGTCTCCGGCCTGGTAATCAAGGAAACAGACAGTGCCGTCACCGTCCGCACACTCAACGATACCGTCGTGATTGCCAAGTCGGACATCGAGGAACGTAAACTGTCGGAACAATCGATCATGCCGGAGAATCAATTGGCCCAACTCCAACCGAACGAGATCCGCGATCTGATTGCGTATCTGGGCAGTCCCTTGCAAGTCCAGTTGCGAGGGCCGACTCCTGCAATGGATCCCAAAACCAAGAAGGTACCCGGCGCGCTGGAAGGCGAATCACTAAAGATCATCGGCACCACAAATGGCACTGCCGCAAGCCAGGCCATGAGCGGGTTCTCTAAAGATCGATGGAGCGGCGATGATCAACTTTGGTGGTCCAACGCGGAGCTCGGCGCACAGCTCGATTTGGAACTTCCTGTCACACGGGCCGGGGACTACAAGCTAGAACTTGTGATGACGATGGCGCAGGATTACGGCATCATGCAGCTATCGATCGACGACCAGAAGCTCGGGGAGCCAATCGACTTGTTCAACGCACCAGAAGTGATCACCACGGGCATTGTGACTTTCGACCAGCGGACGCTGACCGCCGGCGCACATAAGCTAAGCGTTCAGATCGTGGGCGCGAACCCGAAAGCGGTGAAGAGTTTTATGTTTGGCCTAGACTACCTGCGTCTCGTGCCAACGAATGCGAGATGAAGTCAGGAAGTGTGGAATGACAAGTCAGTTGCCGACGGGAAAACGAAACGACTTAACCGACGCTCCACTTCTGCATCGCCAGCCCGATAGAGTTCTGGAGCCGGAGCTGGAGACGCTGGCGCGATGGATGGATAGTGTATTCGAAATTCCTGGCCTAGGGATCCGCTTTGGCCTAGATGCCATCATCGGTTTGATCCCCGGCTTTGGCGACATGTTCACGATGCTAGCTTCGCTCTACATTCTTGGCGCTGCACGTCGGTATGGCGTTTCGCGCATTACGATGACGCGGATGGCGATCAATATCGCCGTCGACTCACTTTTGGGGGCTTTGCCGATTTTAGGCGACATTTTCGACGTCGTCTGGAAGGCCAACGAAAAGAACTTAAGCTTGTTGCGTCGCCACCTGGACTCGCCCTCCGAAGCACTCCGGACTAGTTCCGGTGATTGGTTGTTTGTGATTGGGCTTGGGATAGGACTTGTGGTGCTGCTGGCCGTTACTCTGTCGCTCATGTACTGGCTTGTCGCGATGATCGGAAAAGCGATATTTGGCGGAGTTCCGTAGACTGTCTATGTCCAGAAGGTGGTTCCATTCTTAGAAAAATCCCCGGTGGCTTGCGGTGGGGCCGAGAGGATTTAGACTACACGCTTCACGCGTTGACGTTTACACCCGGTGCCGAGTCGTTAATGAGGGAGATTGCGATGGCCGATCAGCAACAATCCAAGAACCCCAACCCCAACCCCAATCCAAATCCCAATCCAAAACCAACTCCAAAACCCAATGCAAAACCGGATCCAAATTCAAATCTCAGTTCGAATTCCGTATCCCGGCAGGCGGCCGGTGGTGTGACGGGTGCCGTGCTCGGTGGACTCGTCGGAGGACCCATCGGTGCGATCGTTGGTGGGGTCGCTGGCGCTGTGGTTGGCGAGGCATCCGCCAGAGGCGAGGAACCCATCAAGACAGCGGTTGAGAAAGTTAGTTCCAAGGTGATGTCCGTTGTTGGTTCTAAACCCGGAAAGTCTGGCTCTAAAAAGGCTTCAAAAAAGACGGCCGCCAAACCAGTCGCAAAGAACCAGGGCTCAAAAGCAGTTGCGGGAAATAAAACTGCCGCAAAGCCAACGGTTGCGAAAAGCGGCATGAAGAAGGCGTCATCTTCCAAGGGAATGTCGAAAAAGAAACCTGCCACAAAAACTGTGGCGATGAAATCGACTGCCAAAGTAGCGACGAAGAAGCCCGTCGCGAAAAAGGCCGCGCCTAAGAAAGCCGCACCCAAAAAAGCAGCGCGACGATAAGGCGGTGTAGCAGACAGTCTCGTTTTATCCAAACTCAACACCCTAGAATCTCTGCATCGCCCACTCCATTCGTCGGAGTCGTGCCACCGGTGTCTCGTGTCAGTGAACAATCTTTACGGGTCCGGCTGGTCGACGGGGACCTCTAGCGATTCATAGTATAGCGCTACGTCTCGCATTTGCTGCGCCGTCAGCTGGTCGGCTATGGGGTGCATGAGATTGGCGTATGACGAGCCGCCGCGGTGCCTCTTCTGGAAGAGTTCAAGTTGCAAGACGAGGTACTTCGCATGTTGGCCGGCGAGTGAGGGGTAGTTCACGTTGGGTGGAATGTCGCCGGGGCCGTGGCATTCGGCACAGATGGGGACGCGCTGATTCGGTACGCCTTGGAGAGCAATTGACTCGCCGCGTTTCGCAGCCGCGTTAGATTCGGAATTACTCGCTGCCAGGTTAGGTACCGCGACGCGGCGACGATAGTATCGGGCTAGTTCGTGTATCGAGTCTCGGCTCATGCCTGCCGCAATCGGCTCCATGATCCCACTGTGGCGTTCTCCGCGCGCATAGGCCAGGAGCGCGGATTCGAGATACTCTGGTTGCTGGCCCGCAAGGCTGGGAAACGCGCCACTGCCCCTGCCGTGTCCGTCGGCGCCGTGACAGCGCCGGCAATTCTCGTCGACTGCCCTAGACGCGGCTTCAGGTTCGCTAAGATTTTGGATCGGCGCGGTCTCCTTGCCCGCCACGGCTTCGCCGCGAACGAGTCGCTGATACTCCTGCGCATTCAACTCCGGAAGCTTTTGGAGGAAGGCCACCGTTGCCCAGACTTCATCGTCTCGCTGCTGTGCCGGCCAGGCGGGCATACCCGTGAACTTGACGCCGTGCTTCACGATATAGAATAGTTCCACCGGTTCCCACTGGTGGATCTCAGGCGGAAGGTATGGCGGATGTGGGGTCATCGCTCGCGCGATACGTGGTTCCTCGAGGACGGGGCTGCCGTGACAGGGAAAGCATCCCGTTTCGTAATGACCTGCCCCTTTCAGCACCAAATCCTCGTCATTTAATTCCGGCGCCTTTATTCCCACCGAGTGTGTCGACACCGATCGGCTCATGGCAAAATTCAACAACCACTCGGTAATTGGCCAGTGGCCGGAACTGGCTGTGATGGGCATGATGCCTGACGCGGCAAAGAGAAACCCACCGACGGCAACCATGATACCCAGCGAGGCGATTCGCAGCAGCCAAAGTTTGAACCCCGGCCAGCCAGGTGCGGGCCCCAGTAGTTCCCAGAGCACCCGCACTGGGCGGAATAGTCCGAGGACGAGCAGGGCAAAGAAACCCGAATTGGAATCCGCGAGTCGATTCATGTTCGTTCTCCGGGTTCAACGTTTTGATTCCTCAATAGTTGAACCGTGAGCCACAATCCGCCAAGGAGATAAGACACGCCGCCGCCCAATATCATAATGACCCCACCGAGATGTTGGTCCTGCAGCGGCGAGAGCATCGAATGTTCTGCGGAATGTTCATAGAGCGGACGAGGGCTTAAAGCCAACAGCGCGCCGAGCAGCACCATATGCATCATTGTCAGCAACAACCCGATGACTCCGGCGCCGGCGCGGTTCGCGTCGCGTGGCCAAACTCCACCGAAAGCTGAAAGCCATAGCATCAGTCCACACAAAAGGAACATGGATTGTTCCGCAAACAACGCGACAATTTCGTGCCGAGCGGCGTGGTGCAGTCCCGGTGCGTGCCAAGCCCAAACGACAACGAGTTCCAATAGCGAGATCGGGATCGGGGCGAAAACTCGTGGAGCCCTGCGGACCGGATCGAATCGTCCGCCAGCAAGCCCGAGTGCCAGTAGAGGTGCCGCGACGGCGACCACTCCCATATGCATCGTCATATGTACGTAGAATGACTGCGGCGCGAGTAGCGGCAACAGCACCCACATCGCAATCAGTGTGATACATCCCAAACTCAGGAATGCTAGTCGCATCAGTGACATTTTTCGATGAAGACAGCGGTCAAGGCTACGAACAGGGTGGCGATCGCGCTCAACGCCGAGAGCAGCAACGTTGCGAATCCAAGAAATCGGTGACGATCTCCCGGTGTATCAAAGTCGTGTGGCCCGGCCACATGGCCGTACGTGTACCGGCGATACCCGACAACGCCCGTTATCCCGATGCCGATCACGGATAGGACCGTGTAGACGGCGATCGCCAACCGAACGTTGCCTAGCGACCGATCCGGATCCGCGTATTTGGCACACCAAACTGCAGCGGTAATGTAACACGCCAGAAAATGCGCTGCCCAGATGGTCGGTGAGACGGTGAGCATCCACAGACTCTGGTTCGTCTCGCGTGTTTCGTCCCTGTCGGGTAGCTGTGTCATAAGCTGGCCTCAGGCTACGAGAGGGAAACCGGCGATGACGGCGATCGTAATGAGGATCGTCAACGCGTTGAAGTGCCAATACAGTTCGACGTTCGTGATGTCGCTGTCGTAACGTGCTGACATTCGTCCCGCCAGCCGGCGCGCGACACAGTACAGCTGCATGAATAAACCGACCGCCACATGAATCACCGTCCATAGGACCAACACCCATACCATTGCGGGATAGACATGGGTTGTGGGGTCTAGTCCGGAGAACCACGGACCGGCGATCAGAGCGCCTCCACCGAGCAAACTCAGCAGGGCCGACGTCATTAGGCCGAGATGAAATGCAATTGCCCGATCGTTTCGGTTCCATCGCCGAGCGAGAACCGTCAGGCCCCATGCAGCCGTCAGCAAGCTGCCCGCAATTACTGGCCAGAAAACTCCTGGACCCGGCGAGGGCCGGGGAGGGAAATCGTCGTGGACCGTCCAGTAAAAGAAGTAGCCGAACACGAGCGAGACGAAGGCCGTCATGTCACCGAGCATGGTAATGCACATCGCCCACCAGCCGACGGAGGCCGGCCCTGAAACGTATAGTGGAAGCGTCAGACCTAGGCCGACATCTTTTTCTTCTTTCTCGGGGATCACTGATGTTCCGGTCCACACCCAGACGACAATCGAACCAAACGCAAGCAGACCACTAATGGCAGTCGGCAACCACCAGTGAAAGGTGGCGAAGAAAAAAAATCCACCCGTGAACAGGGCGGCGATGAGCGTGAGGAACGTGTTCCCCGGAACTCGCAGGCATTGAACTGGTCGGGCATCAATCACTGACGTGACGAGCGTTTCTCGCAGTCCCTCTTCCGCGTCCGGAAGGTAGAACCGGCCTTGGTCGACGTCGCGCATCAGGTTCGGCTGGTCCCAAAGCGGATAGCGGCTATCGATCTCCGGAATGGAGCGCACTCCCCACGGTTTGCCAGGAATCTCCGCAAGCCATTCGAGTGTCCCGGCGTTCCACGGATTGCGCGGCGAGAGTGGCTGATTTCGTTTGGGGCGCAAAACATCCCAGAGGAATACTGCAAACCCTCCAGCCAAGACGAAGGCGCCGACGCTCGACACTAGGTTCAGCACATCGAACCCCATGTTTGCTGGATAGGTAAACACGCGGCGCGGCATACCGCGAAGGCCCGTCAGGTGCATCGGCAAAAACGTCACGTTGAAACCGATGAACATCAGCCAAAAGGCGGCCGTGCCCAGCTTCTCCGACAATTGTTTGTCCGTGGCGATAGGAAAATAGTAGTAAAAGGCGGCGATGAGCGGGAAGATCGTTCCTCCAACCAAAACATAGTGCAGGTGCCCAACGACGAAGAAACTATCGTGAGCTTGAAAGTTGAACGGCACTAATGCCAACATTACACCGGTCAATCCGCCGATTACGAACGTGGCCAGCCCTCCCAGAATGAACAGCATCGCTGTCGAGCGTGTGACTCGCCCTGCGGCCAGCGTCGCCAAAAAGCAGAAAATCTGAACGCCGGTGGGAATCGCTACTGCCTCGGAGGCGGCTGAGAACAAGCCAAGTGAAATACCTGGCAGCCCCGTCGTGAACATGTGATGTACCCACAGTCCAAAACTAAGAAAGCCTGTGCCGACTGCCGCCAAGACGACCCATCCGTATCCCACGATTGGGGTGCGGGCAAACGTCGGCACGATCGTCGCCACCAAAGCTATCGAGGGCAGGAAGACGATGTAAACCTCGGGATGACCAAAAATCCAAAATAGATGTTGCCATAGCAACGGGTCGCCGCCCCGCGCGGAATCGAAGAAGGGCCAGTCGAACGCACGCTCGACTTCCATCAGGATGTCACCAGCGATCAGCGGAGGAAACGCGAACACGATCATCGCCGCAACCACCAGGATGTACCACGAGTAAAGCGGGATGAGGTTGATCCGCATTCCCGGCGGACGACACTTAAGAATGCCGACGATGAGTTCCACAGCAGCGGCGAGCGAGGCAATCTCGATGAATGATAAGCCGAGAAGCCAAATGTCCGGACCAATTCCCGGTTGATAAGCAGTCGTCAGCGGCGGGTACATGAACCAGCCGCCACTCGGTGCCGCATCGAAGAAGATGGACCCACATACGAAGATCCCACCTAACACGAAGCTCCAAAAACCATAAGCCGACAGACGCGGAAACGGTAGGTCCCGTGCCCCCATCATCTCGGGCAAAATGTAGATCGATACGGCCTCTAAGATCGGGACTGCAAACAGGAACATCATCACCGAGCCGTGCAGCGTGAAGATTTGGTTGTATCGATCCGCAGAAAGGAAATTGCTTTCCGGAAATGCGAGCTGAATCCGTATTAATAGTGCCAGGATGCCGCCGAAGATGAAGAAACCGAATGCGGCGACCGTG
>JANNPR010001314.1:0-10251 GCA_031400345.1 Planctomycetota bacterium
CTCGACAACAAGGGCCGTTGCCGTGTCGACCAGTAAGAGCAAAGCGCCACGTCAATTGGTGGGTCAGCAGGCCGCAAAGCCGATGGTAGTGAAGAAGGGTTCTAAAACTGCATATGCCGGGAAGACAACCTCGATTTTGAAAACGTCTGGTCCAAATACCAGCAGTCGCAAGGTTCCTACAAACCCGCTTCGAAGAGAATAAGCACTTAAATCACGAGTCGGGTCGGGTGTCTTCCAAATTGGCCCTCGCGTCCTATCAGGCGCAAGGGCCATTTTTGTTGTAGTAGGCACACACCCGTGTGCCTACTACGACGAACGCGCATGACGTAGTTCATCCAGCACCCTGGACATGTCGGACGGCAACGGTGCCTCTAGCGTTAGCGGCTGGCCCGAATTTGGATGAGTAATGGTCAATCGTCGCGCGTGTAGCGCGTGTCGACAGAGCAGTGGATCACCATCGGGCGATTGGCCGCGTAATTCACCGCGTGTGATGACAGAGCGGCCTCCGTAAAGTTTGTCGCATAGAACCGGACAGCCGATGTGAGCCATGTGCAGGCGGATTTGATGTGTGCGTCCGGTCTTTGGCAGAAGGCGGATGGCAATGAAGCCTGGGAATCGTTCGACGACTTCGTAAAAGGTTTGAGCGTCTCTGCTGGTGTAATGTCCTACACGAACTGCCATTTTCTCGCGCTGATAGGGATGGATACCGATGGGTTGATCGATCCAATCCCGGTCGCGGTCGCACAATCCGACGACGATCGCAAAATATTCCTTTTGGAGCGTGCGCTCTTGAAATTGTTGCGACAGTGCGAGATGTATTGGATCGGTTTTCGCGACGACCATCACGCCGCTCGTTTCGCGATCGAGTCGGTGAACAATGCCGGGCCGAGTCGGGCCACCGGCCGAACTTAACTTTTCAAAGTGAAAGGATAGCGCGCTGGACAATGTTCCCGACCAGTGTCCCCGAGCCGGATGGACCACCATGTCGGCTGGTTTATTGATCGCGATCAGATAGTCATCTTCATAGATAACATCCAGCGGAATATTTTCAGGTATCGGACTTTCGCGGGGCAGCGGTGGAAGCACAATGGAAATCAATTGATCGGCGCGTAAGCGGTACGCGACTTTAGGTACGCGACCGTCGACGTGAACGCCGCCCGCCGAGATAATTTTTCGCAGATGAACGCGACTGTAGAGCGGAAATTGATCCGCCAAGAACGCATCGAGCCGTTCGCCAGTGGATTCAAGAGGAACCTTGATTTCGATTGGTTCCTCAGACAATTCTCGCGTTCCGTTCACGGGCTTGACTCAGGCTCCGGCGACTTGCCATTCGCCTCGGATGTCGGCAAATCGGGTTTGGTTTTCGATGAATCGCTATCCTCTTTTGGAGACGCTTCATCCGCGTTCGGGGCAGGCTCGGGTTTGCGATTTTCTTCGGCTTTCGGTGGGCTTTCGGCTTTGCCTGGGTTTTCCGATTTACTGCCGTCCGGAGGATCGGAGGCATTGGACTTCGGGTCTGGATCGGGATAGGTTGCGGGCTTGTTGAGGGATGGAAACTGTTTTTCTAAGGACGGCAGGTCGGACGTCTTCGGCAAGTCCCTTAACGAGTCCGTTCCCCCGGGCCCTAGTACGGAGGGGTTTGCGCCTGGACCCGTGCCGACCGGGGGCTGCGGTTGCGGAGGCTTGGGTTTTTGTTGTGAGAACCAGGCGTACCATTCTTCCATTTCTGGATCGCCGATCAACTTTGCCCGTTCGGTGGCTACTTTGCCTAAGGCGCTTTCCGGGGACGTTTTCGCGACCAGCCCGTAGTATTTCTTGGCCGACCCGAGGTCGCCCAACGATTCATAGACCTGGCCTAAGCCGAACCTCGCGCGTTCCAGCAAGGTTTGGTCATCACCGGCACCGGCTTCCACTTCCTGGAGATTCTTTTCGGCATCCTTAAGGTACTTGTTGGCCTCGTCGCGGTCGGTAAATAGCCCAGTCATACCGCGGGCCAGTTGCGAATCCGCGGCCGCCTGTTTGGCCCACAGCGACACCTTGGTTCCGGACGCGTCTTTGGCAACCTGCGTCAGTGCCTCTGGGCTACGTTCCGCGAAAGCATTATAAAAGTTTCGCCAAGCTGCTCCTTCGTTTGCTGCTCGCGTGCTGCGAAAGACTAGTGCCGCAAAGAAGATTGCAATCGCACCCGCCACTACAATTAAAAATGTCCGCGCGTGAGATTTGTAATGGTCGGCGTTCTTTGCAAGCCAGTCGGCCAGCTTGTTCGTTTCAAGCTCGTGACGTCGCTGGGTTTTCATTGTGGATAGGTCATCCTAAAAATCTTACCGTTGTGAACGCAAAGCGGCGTTAAGTCACACTGACATTAATCATCGCGCAAGTATAGAAGTGCCAGACAAATAGCGTCAAGGCGACAACGCGCTTAGGTCCCGCATGAAAGGTCCAGAATGAGCAAAACCGCAAGTCAGCGATTGTTACCGGGTTTCGTCGAAGTACCGCCAACACCTCCGACTGAACCGCCGTCGCCGGCACCAGTTATCCCGGAAATTCCTGTCCTGAATACGGTCCCGGGATCGGGAGACACGGTGTACGTAGTCGACGCCCACTCGCTGATTTATCAAGTTTTTCACGCGATGCCAGAAATGACTGGCCCGAATGGACAGCCGGTGGGAGCAATCCAGGGCTTCATGCGAGATCTCCTACACTTGATCCAGGAGCGACAGCCGACTCATTTATTTTGTGCTTTTGATCCGCCCGGAGGCACATTTCGGAATGAGCTTTACGAGCAATACAAGGGTGATCGCAAAGAAATGCCTGACGACCTGCAACTGCAAATGCCGAATATCCGCCGGATGGTCAAGGCATTGAATATTCCAATCGTGGAAGTGCCCGGATTCGAAGCCGACGACGTCCTGGCAACCATTGCTCGACGCAGTGAAGCTGCCGGCGCGCACTGCGTGATTGTCTCAGGAGATAAGGATTGCCGCCAACTTATTTCCGATCATGTTCGAATCTACAACATCCGCAAAGGTCTGCTATTTGACCCGGCCATGTTGCGTGACGAGTGGGGCATTCGTCCGGATCAGGTAGTCGATTTTCAAGCCCTAGTGGGGGACTCGATCGATTGTATACCAGGAGTGCCACTGATCGGCCCCAAGATCGCCCGCGAGTTGCTCCAGAAATATCAGACCCTCCAAAACTTGCTGGATCACGCGCAGGAAGTTGCCGGAGCGAAGCGTCGAGAAAACTTGATCGCTTATCGCGAGCAAGCCCTGATGAGCCGACAATTGGCTCGACTAGAAGACGATGTGCCAATCGAGATCGACTGGGCAGCCGGGCGGCTAGGAGGTGTTCACCGCGACGAATTACAGGACCTCTGTCGCGAATTTGGATTTCGCAGCTTAGCCGAACGATTTAGCGCCCTGTCAGCCATCGCTGCTCCTACGGTTTGGGAAGCGGAGTACCTTACCGTCGCTACCCCCCAGGGACTTGACAATCTCGCGAAAGAATTGGCCAGTCAAACACGTTTTGTCTTCGACATCACCACAACGTCGCCGAGCCCCCGATCTACTGAGATTGTGGGGTACTCGTTCGCGTGGCAGCAGGGCAAAGCGTGGTACGTACCGGTCCGAGCCCCGGTGGGCGAACCCCAGTCGGAGCCGCAATTGGCTGTCGAATTGCTCAGGCCAATTTTCGAAGATCCGCGAATCGCGAAAATTGGACATAATATTAAATTCGACATGATCGTTCTGCGATCGGTTGGGATCGAATTGCGAGGTGCCTCGTTTGACACCATGGTGGCGGACTACCTGTTGGCGCCCGGGGAACGGACGCACAACCTGAACGACATGGCGCGACGCTTTCTTAATCATCAAACGATTACCATCGATCAACTGACCGGCTCCGGAAAACATCAGAAACGAATCGTTGAAATTCCCGTGGCGCAGGTCACTCAGTATGCCGGTCAAGATGCCGATGTGACGTTGCGCCTAATGAGCATTCTCGAACCTCGATTGATCGAAGACGGCTTGCTGCCTTTGTTCAACGAGCTCGAAATGAGGCTTGTCGAGGTCTTGGCAGAACTCGAATTTCACGGCATCCGAATCGACATTGCAAAGCTCCGGGATCTCAGCCACAAGTATGGCCAGCGATTGAAAGTTCTGGAGCAAGAAATCCACACCCTAGCAGGTGGGCCGTTCAATATTGATTCGCCAACCCAGCTGGCTAAGGTTCTATTTGAAAAGCTACAGCTTCCGTCCGGCCGGCGGACACGAACGGGACACAGCACCGATGTCGAGGTGCTATCAGATCTCGCTCTGCTACATCCCTTGCCAGCGAAAGTAATCGAGTATCGGCAACTCGCTAAACTCAAAAGTGGGTACTTGGATGCAATACCCGACTTGGTCAACTCGCAAACTGGTCGCGTTCACACTTCGTTCAAGCAGGATGTCGCTGCTACTGGTCGGTTAAGTTCCAGTGACCCCAACCTCCAAAATATTCCCATTCGCAGCGAAGCAGGCCGCGAAATCCGTTCGGCATTTCTACCCGGTGTGTCCGCTTGGAAGCTGCTAGCAGTGGACTATTCGCAAATTGAACTGCGAGTACTAGCACATTTTTCGGGCGATCAGGTGTTGTGCGCTGCCTTCGATCAAGATGACGACATTCACACCCGGGTGGCGTCCGAGGTATACAGGGTGGAACGCGACGCCGTGACGCGTGAGATGCGACGAAGTGCCAAGGCGATCAACTTCGGTGTGATCTACGGTCAGAGCCCATTTGGGCTCGCCAAATCGCTTGGGATAACGCAAGACGTAGCAGCGACGTTCATCAACGCGTACTTCGCTCGGTTCCAGGGTGTGGCCAAGTTCATCGATCTAGTACTAGCGGAATCTCGGAAGAATGGTTATGTTACAACCGTGCTTGGACGCCGTCGCGCGGTCCAAGGTGTTCGCGACCCTTCTCAACGCACAAATTCGCTTCAACGGAACCTGCCTGAGCGAATTGCAATAAACACAGTCATTCAAGGATCCGCCGCGGATTTGATCAAACAAGCAATGATCAATGTCCATGGCCGGATGCAGCGTGAGAAGCTACACGCGCGAATGTTGTTGCAAATACATGATGAATTGGTGTTTGAAGTTCCTTCCAATGAACTCGATTGTTTGGCATCGTTAGTACGCGAGGAAATGTCGTCCGCATTTCAACTGAAGGTACCTTTAAGAGTAGACGTTAAAGTTGGCGACAACTGGGCCGAGTGTGAAGTGTGGGAATGAACGGCGATGGGGACACATTAGCCGATGCTGATCATCGGAATTTTAGGGGGCGTAGCTAGTGGCAAGAGTTTGGTTACGCAGCAGTTTGCTCGCCTGGGGGCGGCAACTGTCGATGCGGACCGCATCGGTCATGATGTGTTGCTCGATCCGTCAGTTGAATCCGCTGTTCGCAGCCGTTGGGGCTCAAAGGTTTTTGATCCCAACCAGCGAATTGACCGCAAAGCGGTGGCCCACATCGTATTCGGACCCCCCCCTCAGGGACCGGAAGAATTGGCCTTTTTAGAACAATTAACCCACCCACTAATCGGGCAACACATCCAGCAATCGATCCAGGATCTAAAGCACAAGGAGTTGTCTGGTGCGGGGAATCACATAGTGATTCTAGATGCACCAGTAATGCGAAAAGCTGGATGGCACAAGTATTGCGATAGAATTGTGTTTGTGGATGCAGATCGTCAGACAAGACTTGAGCGTGTTCGCCAACGTGGCTGGAGCGAGGCTCAGTTTGACGCTCGAGAAAATTCACAGGAGTCGTTGAACGATAAATGCCGACACGCGGATTGTGTCATCGACAACTCCGGTTCGCCCGATGACACGTTTGCTCAGGTCCAACAATTCTGGAACTCGCTTGGTCTTTCCACTTAAAAGCTTCACTAGTCGAGCCTATCTTTAGTCGAAACCAAATCCGCATTTACCTGCCGCCGATGCCATCCGCGTATCGGCCGTGATTCTCATTTCAGGAGTACGACATGTCCAACCCCCGTAGCACTCGTTCGCGGGGCGAACGCAAGCCCCGTAGCTTGTCGGACCAGGAAGAAGTTTCAGAAGATAACGGTAACAGCTCAGCCGACAATCAACCGGAAAACGGATCCGAAAACGGAAACCGTATGGATTTGGCAAGCTTGGAAGCCGAGGAGCCTCTTTCCTTAGCGGAAGAACTAGCCGAAGAGGCGGAGCGATTGGGCGACGACGTCCACGACCGTTACGAACGCATCAAGCAAGGCGAAATCCATATTGCTGAACTCCAAAAAATGACTATGTCGCAACTCATTGACGAGGCGCGGCAGGAGAACATCAAGGATGTCGCCGGGCTGAAAAAACAGGACCTGATCTTCAAAATCTTGAAGGAACGGGTCCGCATGAATGGGTTGATGTACGGCGAGGGGACACTGGAGGTGCTGCCAGACGGGTTTGGATTCTTACGCAGTCCAGAATACCACTACTTGGCTTGCCCTGACGATATTTACGTGTCCCCCAGCCAGATTCGCCGTTTCGGTTTGCAAACCGGTGCCACCGTCTCTGGCCAGATCCGACCTCCCAAAGAAAACGAACGCTACTTTGCCTTGCTGCGAGTCGAAGCGATCAACTATCAGGACCCGAACCTGCTCACTGGAAAGGTTCGTTTCGACGACCTCACTCCACTGCATCCCAATCAGCGGATCAACATGGAGCACGATTCAGCCGACGTCGCCACCCGAGTCGTGGACTTGATCTCACCGATCGGGTTTGGCCAACGCGGCGTGATTGTCAGTCCGCCCCGCGCAGGCAAAACCATCATCCTGCAAAAGATGGCCAAAGCCGTGATCACGAATTACCCCGACACGTACGTCATCATGCTGCTGATTGACGAACGTCCGGAAGAAGTCACGGACATGGAACGGCAAGTTAAGGGAAAAAACTGCGAAGTTATTAGTTCTACATTCGATGAGCCCGCTTCCCGCCACATCCAGGTTCAACAAATGGTGCTGGAAAAGGCGAAGCGGATGGTGGAGTACGGTCTCGACGTTGTCATTTTTTTGGATTCGATCACCAGACTGGCTCGAGCCTGGAATTCGGAGTGCCCGCAGTCGGGAAAAATTCTTTCGGGCGGGTTGGACGCCAACGCCATGCAAAAGCCCAAACAGTTTTTCGGTTCCGCGCGCAAGACCGAAGAAGGCGGATCGCTCACCATTTTGGCCACGGCGCTGGTCGACACCGGTAGCAAGATGGACGAAGTGATTTTCGAGGAATTCAAGGGCACCGGTAATATGGAAATCGTGCTCGACCGTCGGCTGGTGGATAAACGTATTTGGCCTGCGGTGGATATTAATCGCAGTGGAACTCGACGCGAAGAAATGTTAATGGATCCTGAAGAATATCGGCGAGTCTGTATTCTTCGGCGCGTGCTTAACGATATGAATCCGCCCGATGCGATGGAGTTGCTAGTCTCGCGTTTGCAAAAAACGAAGACGAACGCGGAGTTCCTGATGAGCATGAACATGAGCCGGTAGCCAAACGCCAGCTGCGCCAAGTGTCCGATCGGTCCAATCCCTCGGGTAGCTCGGATCCGATGGGGTGCCAATCAAGAGTGATTTAATGCCCAACCTATTTCAAGGGGACCGACAGGTCGCCAAAGCCCGCTTTGCGATCGTTGTCTCGCGTTATAATGATTCGATAACGAAAAAACTGTTGGAAGGTGCTCTGAACACGTTGCGCCAGCATGGTGTCGCCGACCACGCGATGGATGTGGCTTGGACACCCGGCGCATGGGAGATTCCGATCATTGCGAAACGGTTCGCCCAATCAGGTCGCATTGCGGCTGTATTGTGTTTGGGCGCGGTCATTCGCGGAGAGACGACGCATGACCAGCACATCAACAGGCAAGTCAGTGTTAGCTTGGGACAAATCGCCTTAGACACCGGCGTACCTGTCTTATTCGGGGTTTTGACCACCGATACCATGGAGCAAGCGATCCACCGGGCTGGCGGAAATATGGGAAACAAAGGAGTAGAGTGTGCCACAGCGGCCTTGGAAATGGTCAGTCTCTTGAACCAGCTCGCGAAGCAAGCATGACACGTCGTCGAAAAGCGAGAGAAGTCGTCCTGCAAATTTTGTACGAGGACGATATCAATCCCGACCGCAACATGGCGGCGTCCGAGCTCTTTTTGCGCAGACGGCTGAATCAAGACCCCGACGCCATCGTCTTCGCCAGCGAACTGTTAGCCGGTGTACGTCGCAATCGCCCCGAGCTGGATAAGTGGTTGTCCAAATTCGCCGCAAATTGGAGCCTGGAGCGGATGGCGGTCACCGATCGAAACGTGCTACGGCTAGGCGCCTACGAGCTACTCTATAGTGACACACCTGGTGCCGTCGCCATCGATGAGGCGGTCGAATTGGCCAAGCGTTATGGAGCAAAGCACTCGCCGAACTTCGTCAATGGAATCTTGGACCGAGTGCTGCAGGAGAAGAAGACGGGCATGCAGGGCGAATGAGCTAATAGAAACTCTGATTGATAACGGCTTCTTTCCAGACCATTTGTGAACAACATTTAAGAGCTGGACGATCTCTTAGCCCGGAGGGCGACATGGATGATACGTGACGATTGAACGTATTTAGCCCCGGCAGGGGCGACACAGGACGTGGCAACAAACCGGGTGCCGCAAATGGGCGTCATCGCCGCAATGTGTCGCCGTGTGGCCCCTGCCGGGGCTGCGGACAAATGTGGGACGATTTCGTCCAGGGGCTGACGCCCCTGGCTATTACATGCCGCCCTCCGGGCTAAAAAACCGTCAATTTGCAAGAACGATAGGATGCGAGCGGTACTGCCTTTATGAGCATATTCAACTTATTCAAAAAGAAACCTTCTGATGCGGATGTGGTTCCACCGTCGGAAAAAACAGCTGCGGCGGACAAACCTCAACAGCCCATTTCCAAGCCGCCTGCCTCTGACCAGCCTGCATCGAAGCCCATTGTTCCAATTTCGTCTGATGCTGCGCCGGTTTCGCCTCCGCTGAAGGAACCGTGGACGCCGCCGTCCCCTGGGGCCGCGAGGCCACCCTCCCCGCCCCGCGAGGAGCCCACGAAAGAAGAACCCAAACAGAGCTTCTTTGCTCGACTAAAGCAGGGTCTGAAGAAGACGTCAGACTTCCTGAACACCGACCTTCGAGACCTTATCGGCAAAGAGGGAAAGCTTGTCGACGAACTGTTCCTGAAAAAACTTTTTGCCATCCTGGTGCGCACCGATATGGGCACGGGACCGGCTGGGGCGATTCGCGACCAACTTCAAAGCGACTTTCGTGCTCGAAAAGTCCATATGTCGGACCTGTTGACGGTTGCCCGCAAAAAAATCCTCGAGCTGATGGATCAGCCCGAAACTCCGATTCAGTTTGTTAAGAACGGCCCCACGGTGGTAATGGTCGTTGGCGTAAACGGCTCTGGAAAGACTACCACCATCGCGAAGCTAGCTCACCTTTTCAAGTCCCAAGGCAAGCGCGTTGTTCTCGGTGCTGGTGACACATTTCGCGCGGCTGCCGTCGAACAACTTGGTATTTGGGCCGAGCGCATCGGCGTGGAGCTCGTCAAAGGAGAACCTGGTTCCGATCCAGCCAGCGTAGCTCATCGTGCGTTGGCAAGGTCGATCGAATCGGGTGCCGAGGTTTGCATCATCGACACCGCAGGCCGTTTGCAGACACAAAGCAACTTAATGCAAGAGCTTGGTAAAATTCGCCGCGTTTTGACCAAACTGATTGAAGCCGCACCGCACGAAGTCTTGTTGGTACTGGACGCGACGGCCGGACAAAATGGCATTAGCCAAGCGAAAGGCTTTTCAGACGCCGCCGGGTGTACGGGTATCGTACTGGCAAAACTGGATGGAACCGCCAAAGGAGGCGTCGTGATTCCCATTCGCCAACAATTCAAGTTGCCGGTGAAATACATCGGCATTGGTGAGAAACCATCCGATATTGCGGTGTTCAACGTCGATCAGTTTGTCAAAGCACTGTTCGACGACACGGTGGAATAGGCGTTGTAGTAGGCACAAACCGGGTGCCGTTAAGGCACACGGAGTTTGCCAACAACAAATCTGCCACCAAAAGGTGTGCACCTTCTATACAAAAATTTACAAGACGGCGATAAAATCCAGTGGCCGCTGGGGTTTGAAAATAAGATTCTTTATATTGATGTTGACGGCGAAGTGCGTCTTGTTCCCGTTGCTGCGACCGTC
>JANNPR010001316.1:0-5035 GCA_031400345.1 Planctomycetota bacterium
ACGCATCGGCTCGATTGGGCCTCATCGGTGCAAGGCATTTTCCGTCGCACCGATGACTCAAGAGGCGGTTGGAACGGTCGGGATTTTCGGAAGCGGCGGCAAACGCTTGACGTGGGAACTCATTCCGAAAGCATTCGGCTCTTCACCTTGCAGTCGGGCGATGATTTGAATGCCGCTAGCTGGATGCATGACGGCAAGCTCTGCAGTTTTGCACCCCGAGAGAATCGCGATTGATAGAAGTAAGGCCCAACGCATGGCTCCATCCCCCCTGTTAAATTTCGATTGATCCGATCCATTGAGAGTCATTCGCGAACATTGCATTTCGTGGGCCAATTGTGTGGGGAGCCATGTTTTTCAGCGCAGGACCTTGAGCTGCAAATACTTGCAAATTGGCTTCGAAACTTGAGCTTTTTTTGACGATTTTTTTTGTGCCGATTTTTACCAAATAGCGGGCTCGATAACTGCGATATGTCGCACCGTCAACGAAAACGCATGTTTGGCACCATCTGCCGAGCCACACCACCGGTTTGTCATCCAACCATTTCCAGTACGCAAGTCGAACCGTTTGTTCGAACTTCACGGGGATGTGGAACCACAGAGGTCACAGCGCCGCCTGTGACCGCAACCAAAACGATTGGAGTTGCATCCGCAGACTGCGCAACATCATGGAAGCGACGGCGGCCAGAGGCGGGACGGCCGCAGAGCGTCTGACTCCAGTGCCGCCGTATTCGGGCCGAAGGCCCAGCAGATAAGTTAGCCCAGGGCAAGTTCACGGCGTAAGCCGTGAACGCCGCCCTGGGTAACGGTCACGGGCGATCCATGGGTGAGAGGAAATGTTCATTGACAATCGGAGTCCAAACGAGGCCGAAATATGCCGAGCATGGCGCCGTTTCCGCTGGTCGACATCCTGTCACGTTGCATTGCCATTCGCGTTTGCCACGAATCAAGCCGCTCGCGAATTCGTAACGCGAACCGATCGGGATTGTTTCGGCCTCGTTTGACCGCCGGTTGTGTGCGATGCTTTTTGCTCGGCCGATGATGGTGCCGCATTGATTACCCAGGGCGGCGCACGCGGCTTACGCCGCGAGCTTGCCCTGGGCTGGCTTAACTGCTGGGCCTTCGGCCCGAATACGGCGGCACTGGAGTCAGACGCTCTGCGGCCGTCCCGCCTCTGCGGTGTTCCCTCCGTCGCTTCCATGATGTTGCGCAGTCTGCGGATGCAACTCCAATCGTTTTGGTTGCGGTCACAGGCCGCGCTAAGCCCTCGGTAGTTCAAAACCCTCGTGAAGTTCGAACAAACCGATGAACCTGATCAGGCGTGTTTTGCATAGATGACTTGGCCGTCGCCAGGTTATCGGTAGAGATCGGACCGATCAGGCTGATCAGTCCCATTGTGGACCGCTCCGCTTGTCCCCACCCTTACAAGACGCCCAATTCCTCCCCACGAATTTCATCACATCCACACGATTCCCTTACACTCATCAACTACAATGCCGTCCGAGCCGTCCTGAAACGCAATTTCCAACTGATGAATGGTGGGACGGCGCTCCGCCATTGGTATCTACACAACTTCCAAGTTCGTGTAAAAGCTAGCGGTATGGATCAATTTTACCAAGGATGGATGCGCGGCTGCAGAAACGCTATCTGCGGCTGGTAGGGTCGCATATGAACGTCGTACAAGCGGTGGCTGCGGGAATCAGAGCATCGCCGGATGCTGGCGAGGCGTTTGCTGCAACTCAGGCGGCTTGGCGTTTTTTTTCAAACCCGGTGGTGACGCTGCCAGCACTCGTCGAGCCGTTACGGGAGGTGGGCCGGAAGGGGGCGGAAAAGAGTCAGTCGCCGTACGTGCTCATCGCTTTCGATTGGTCCAAATTGGACTATGCCAGTCATACATCCAAACTCGATCTGACGCAAATCAGTCACAGCGATGACTGGGGCTACGAATTGGCGACGGCGCTGTTGGTGGATGCAGACAGCGGCGCCCCACTCGCGCCGATGGGTTTGACGGTGACTGCTGCCGATGGCATGCACACTACTGAGGCGGAAACCCCCAAGCGGCGCATCGGTCATCTGGAGCAAGTGCTGCCCTGGATGAAAGCCAGCCGCAACTGGGGTCTCACCCAGACCTGCGTACATGTCATTGATCGCGAGGCCGATTCGCTGAAGCACTTTCGAAAGTGGGATGCAGCGGGACATAAGTTCTTGGTTCGCGGCGATGACCGGCGCGTCACATTTCGCAATAAATCCCGACTTTTGTCGGAGATTATTCCGATTCTCAAACGCGAGAAAGCATTTCAAGCGACGAGAGAAGTGACGATCCGCGGCCAAGTGGGCCGACAATGGGTTGCCGAAACCGAAGTTGTGCTGAAGGGATGTGCCTGGGGAACCAACGCCAAAGGAAAGAACTGTCGCGTCCCCGGAAAGCCGATCCGCCTGCGTCTGGTGATTGTCGAAGTGCGCACGGCGAAGGGGCGTGTGCTCGCCCAATGGATTTTGCTGACGAATGTCTGGGATGTTTCGGCGGCGCAAATTGCATTGTGGTATTACTGGCGCTGGAAGATCGAGACATTTCATAAACTGGTGAAATCGTCCGGCCTTGAAATGGAGGAGTGGCAACAGGAAACTGCTGCTGCGATCACCAAGCGGTTGCTCGTGGCCTGCATGGCTTGCGTGACGGTTTGGCAACTGGAACGCGATTCCTCTCCGGCAGCCGTAGAGTGCAAAAAATTCCTCGTGCGTATAAGCGGGCGCCAGACCAAGCGGAAGCGCCCGGTGACCACCCCAGCCTTGTTGGCAGGTCTGAATCTGCTCCTTTCGATGCTCACAGTGCTGGAACACTATACCATTCCCCAACTTCAGCAATTCGCCGAACGCGCTGCCCCAATCCTGCGCCTCAGCGGATAAGAAGTGTAGATACCAATGGCGGAGCGCCGGCCCACCAACCATGTTTCCCGCCTGTCCGGTCCGGCAGGCGGGACTTACATTTTTCATTGGTGGGCCGGCGCTCGCTGCGCGATCTTGTCCCACCCTACAAATGCCTACTGCGACAACGGCGTGCGGCCGTCGAGATATCGCCAGTTCTTGATGAACGTAATTAAGTCGGCCATGTCTTGAATGGGAATATTCTTTTCCAATCCTTCGGGCATCAGCGACACGCCCGTCGAACGCAATTCGTCAATTTGCGTTCGCAATAATGTCACCGTTTTTGCTTCCGGCATTTTGACCGTGATTGATGTCGCCGTTTCTGCCGACAGCACACCCACGAACGTTTCCCCATCCACGGTGGAAACAAGGTAACTGACATAATTGTTGTCGATCGCTCGATTGGGTTGCACGATGTCGGTCAGCAATTGTGTAGCGGTTTTCACCCGCGAGTCCGAAATATCGGGCGCCACATTCACGCCCAGATCGCCAATCTGATGGCAGTTCGCGCAGTTCTTGGCAAATATTTGACGGCCCTTCAGAGCGTCACCCTGCTGTTGCAAGGCCGCTTGATACGCTGTCAGCACTTGCTGTCGATCGGCGGGAATCGAATCGGCCAGTAACTTGATAGCTCGCTCGCGGATCTGTGGATCCCCATGCTGCACTAAACGGTTGACTAATAGCTGGTCTAGCTCGCCGACCTTGATGTGCCCTTCGGAAACTTCATCCAACAGAGCTGCCGATCGATCGGCACGTGCCAATGAACCTTCGAGAATCGCGCGCCGTACCGCGGGAGAGGACGAGCCGAAATCGGCGAGTAATTCTCGCCAGGCTGGCAGTTCCGTTCGTCGAGCAGCAAGCGAAATGGCTCTGACTCGAACGGCCTGTACGGGTTCTTGCCGTGCGAGTTCGTGAAGGATTATGGGCGAATCGGGATAAAACACCAACAGCTCCAGGGCCTCGATTCGCAAGGCGTCGGACTGAGACTTATCTTGAGCCAGTTCGGCGGCCGCGACGAAGATGTCAAATATGGGGCGTTGGATCTCGTTGTCAGTACCGGACGTTACAAAGGTAATATCGCGGCCTCGTCTTGCCAGCGATTGTAGCCACGCGCGCATGACATTGATGGTCAAGCGTCGGCCGGCAGCTCCGGGGTAACGTTTGGTCAACGACACAGCGAATTCTCGTTGTTGGTTAACGTCGGCGAAGCCGGCGGTGGCACACAATTCTTCCAGAGTGAGTTGCTCTTTTTGCAGGTCTGGTTTTGTTCCTTCTGCGGGCTCGCGTAACAGATCCAAGGCGACATCGATCGCCCGCTCGCCGGCCGAGACCGCAAGGGCGCGACGAGTCCACACGTCGTCATGGGCGCGTTTCGCAATCTGACTAAGCGCCTTGACGTCATCGTCGGTGGTAGCTGGTGATAACATGAATGCAACCTGAAATCGCACTCGCGCGTCTGCATCGGTGGCCAATTCTCTTAAATTCTTTCTCAGCGATTCATTACTGGTCGTGCGATCCTCACAAGCGGCGGCCGCCTGTTCACGCACTCGCGGGTCTGAATCGCTCAGCAGTGAAACCAACAATTCATCCGTTAACGCTCTGATACCGTGCAAAGTCCACAGAGCCGCACACCGATGGGCCGCGAGAGAGTCGCCCGTCGCTAGCCCTTCTAGGGCTTGCTGGATCGATTTGTCTTTTCTTTGGCATAGCAATCGGTACGCGGTGTCGCGCTGCCAGCCGTTCGGATGCCCCAAGTGTTTCACGAGTTCGCCGACGGGTGTCTCGGCGAGACTTTGTGCAGGGCGCCGTTTCGCGTCGTCGGCAACAATTCGATAGATACGTCCCATTTCCGTGCCCAACATCTGGTCGGGCCGTCGCTTCAATTCTTCCGGTACAAAATCGGGATGCTCAATGACCGCCCGATACATGTCGACTACATACAGCGCCCCGTCCGGACCGAACTCACAATTCACCGGTCGAAACCATTCATCCGGGCTAGCCATGAATTCGACACCATCACGCTCCGGATGAGAAGTAAATGAAGCACCTTGAGGTTCGATCAACTCACAGTGCACCAGGTTCCCGGTCGGGTCACAAGTGAAACCGGAACCAT
>JANNPR010000016.1:0-9277 GCA_031400345.1 Planctomycetota bacterium
CGCGATAGACGTCGTCTGTGTGACCATCCAGCGTGTCGACCGGCTGGCCGTTGGCAACGTTCCAAATACGCTCCTTCTTGTCGATCCCGCAGGCGGCGATGTGTTGCCCTTGCGGGTGGAACGCCACCGAATACACCGACCCTTCCGCTCCCGCGAACTGCCGCAGCTCGCCCCCATTGGACGCATCGTAGAGACGTACCGTTTTATCCGCCCCGCCGCTCAGAAACGTCTTGCCGTCGGGGCTGAAGACCACCGAGTAAACGGCGCCTCCCTGGGCGGGGAGCGATCGCAGTTCCTTTCCCGCCACCAAATCCCACATCTTGATCGTCTTGTCGTTGGAGCCAGAAATTAACACGTTCCCGGACGGGTTGAAGTTTACCGAATACACCTGCGACATATGCCCGGGCAGGTTCAGCGAGAAGTCCGGCGATGCGATCGACCACAGCCTGAGCATGCTGTCCGCCGAGGTCGAGAGCGCGGTGCGGTTGTCCGCGCCGAACACCAGCGCCGTGAGTGGGCCGCTCGCCCCCTCGAGCACCTGTACCGCTTCCGGCGGCGGCGGGACGGGCGTTCCAGCAGCGGGGGGCTGCGGCGGCGCCGGATTGAAACTGCGGATCACCTGATCGCTTCCCGCGGCGATCAGCTTCTTCCCATCGGGGCTATAGGCCAGACGCGTCACGTCGCCGGGACCGGCAAACTTCAGTTGCACGGTCGCGTCATTTAAGTTCCACAGAATCAGAATCTTGTCGCTACCCCCGGCCGCAACCTGCAGGTTATTAGGATTCATCGCCACCGACAACACCGGTCCCGTATGCCCGGGGAACGGACGCAGCAGGTTGCCATTGGTCGCGTCCCATGCCTTTGCCGTGCCATCGCTGTTGGCCGTTACCATCACCGCGCCATTCTGCGACAACACGAAATCATTGACCTCTTTTGCATCGGCCACGTGCATCCGCTGCAGTGACAGCACGTTCACTTGAATGAGATTGTCGGCGCCGCCCGAAACGACCGTCTTGTTGTCAGGCGCGAAACACGCCGATGCGACCGCCCCCTTGTGATCGACAAAATGCTGCATCTGTTTCAACAGCTTGACGTCCCATACGCGCACCGTCTGGTCGCCGCTCGCGGAAACCAGTTTCAGGTTGTCGTTCGAGAATTGTACCGAGGCCACCGGCTGACCATGCCCCGCGAGCACTCCAACAGGCATTCCATCGGCGAGAGTGAAGAGTCGGATCCTGTTGTCCTCGCCCCCTGTGGCGACTTGCAGGCCGTCGAGCGACACTGCCAGACACGTGACCGGCGTGCTGTTATCGATCGTCCGCACCAGCGCCCCATCGGCCGCGTTCCACACGCGCACGGTTTTGTCGGCACTGGCCGAGAGGATCTGTGCGCTGTTGGGAGTCACGAGCACGCCGGTGATCTTGCCGGTGTGGCCGGGCAGCGCCCGCACTTCCGCCCCGTCGGCAATGTTGAAAATCTTAACGACGCCGGTCGCGTCGCCCACCAGAACCTGCGCACCGTTGGGACTGATGGCCACCGCCGTCACCGTGCCGGCTTGCACCGGAAAGGCCTTGATCAGTGCTCCGGTGTTGGCATCGAACAGACGCGGCGTCTTGTCGGCGCACCCGGTAATGACCTGCGCGCTGTTGGGGCTGAAGGTCGCGACGCTGACCACATCGCCATGTCCCTCCAGGTTCCGCACCGCCTTGCCGTCGGCGAGCGTCCACAACCGCACGGTTTTGTCGGCACTGGCGGAGACCACAAGCTGCCCGTTGGGACTCACCAGCACCGAAGTCAGCGCCGCCGTGTGGCCGGCGAGCGGGCGGGCAGGTGTTGCAACGACACCCCACACCTTGATGAGTCCGTCCCTGCCGGCAGTGACCAGCATGGTATGGTTGGGGTGAAAGGCGAGACCCGTAATGGCCCCCGCGTGAGCGCCGATCGCTCCCTGCGACATGCCATCTGCCGGGTTCCAGAAGTGCAGCCCGCCCGTCTCATCGCCGGACGCAAGCTGCTTATTGTCTTTGCGGAAGTCGACACGGGTGACGCCGCCGGCATGGCCGGGAAGATCGCGCGTGATTTTGCCGTCGGCGGCGGTCCACAGTTTGACGAGTTTGTCGGCCCCGCCCGTGGCATAGAGCAACCCGTCGGGACTGACGGCAACAGCCATCGCGGCCCCCGCGTGGCTCTCAATCGTGCGACTGGGGGTGCTGACCGGCACGTCCCACAGCTTAATCGTATTGTCGAGCGACCCCGAGGCGATCCGCGTGCCGTCGGGGGCAATATCCACGCTGAGCACCACGTTCTGATGTCCCGAGTACGTTCGCACCACCCGGCGCGTGCCAGCATTCCACAGTTTCAGCGTTTTGTCGAAGCTCGTCGTTGCAATCATCGCTCCGTCCGGAGTGTAGTCGACCGAATATACCGGATCGGTGTGTCCCACCAGGTCCTTGAATTGCGGCGGATTTTCCTGTCCCTGGCTGACGCACGCCGTTGCCAGAATTAGTGTGGCGATCAGAAACGCAAGAGAACGCAGGGGCATGCTGTTGATCCTCGGCAGGTAAAGGTTCGACACGTTGTAGTAGGCACACTCCGTGTGCCGTTACGGCACACGGAGTGTGCCTACTACATCTCCTCGGCGTCGCGTTTGGCTTTGTTCGCCTTGAGGCGCGCTTCGCGCTCGACGTCTTCCTTGGCAGCCTGGGCTTCATCGTAGGCCGGATCGACTTCGACCAGTTTTACGTTGTCGACGTAGTAGTTCGCCGGAGGCCAGAAGGGGTAAAGCATGACGCGCACCCAGCGGACGTTCGGCCGATCTTTGGTCGGACGGAAGGGCTTCTCGCGCCGGGAATATGTTTTCCACTGTTCCGAACCGCCGCATGCCAGCTGGCCTTTCCAGACGTAGGTGTGAATGAACCCTTTGCGGCCGCGCTCGTTCTTGAACTCACCCGCCTCCTTCTGAAGATAGCCCTGGAAGGCCGCCGCGTCGGCTCCCCAGCGGGTGGTTGGTTTTTCGGGATAGCCGACGAGCCACAACAGCATCGCCGGACCTTTCACATCGATCGTCAGCCAATAGGCTTTTCCTTGTTCGACCGGAATAGGATCGCTCCAGAACCAGGTGCCGTCGAGACCGGCGAGCGTGTCGTATTTCGGCTCGACTGTCGGCAGGCGGGTTGGCGCGTTTTTGGGAGACGCGCCTGCCGCAATCTCTTTCCACCAGGCGTAGGCCTGCGTTTGCAGGATGTCGGTATCAAACTTCAGCACTTTTCCGCGCGACGGGTCTTCATCCTGAACCCAAAAGGCCGACAGGTTGTCAATCGACTGCCAGGCGTCGGGCGTGAGGTCCCCCTCCTCGAAGTCACCGTTCGGAATTATGTTGCTCGCTGCCGAATCGGCGGCAGACGGTTTGTACTCCGCGCCGGGTTTGGGCGGCATCGGTTTTTTTGTCTGACCCGCGGCTGGATAGACGGCCACGCTGAGAAACATCATGGTCAGGGCCAGGAGAATGTTTTGCGGACGCATGGTGATGTTCCTGGGTTGGCCTAATCTTAGCCCGGAGGGCGGCATGTAATAGCCAGGGGCGTCAGCCCCTGGACGAAATCATCGCGCATTTGTTCGCAGCCCCGGCAGGGGCGACACATCGCGGCGATGTCGCATATATGCGTCATCAGGCGACGGGCCCTGTACCGCCCCTACCGGGGCTAAAGGCATTCAAACACGACGTACGATCTATTACATGTCGCCCTCCGGGCTGGGAAAACAATGTAGAAACGTCTATAAAACAAACTCATTTGCTTTTCAACAATTTCTCGCTCGCCATCTGTACGAACTGATCTTGATTGCCCGACTTCACGAGCTTGGCGAGTTCCTTCCGGGCGTCGCCGCCGCGGCCGAGCTGCTCGAGCGACAGGGCCAGGAGCCAACGCGCTTCTGACTCGAAATCGGCGCCGATCGCCAGCCCGATGGCGCGGGCCAGGTGACGGGCTGCTTGCTTGTGCTGGCCGCGGATGTGCAACAGCTTACCGCGCCAGAAAAATGTGTGCCCGTTGACTTTGTCGGTGGGGAAGGTGTCCTCCCAGCGGTTGACGATGTCAAGGGCGGCGCCGTGGTTGCCATCCATCAGATACTCGCGGATCGAGTTGGGATAAACGCCGATCCGGGCGGCACGCACGTTGACGGGAATGAACTGGCCGCCGAGCACTTCCCCTTTCCTATAGTACACGAGTGCCTGGTCGCGATTCCCCTGCCACAGGTACACGTCCCCCGCAGCGATGAGTGCGTGGCGGTACGCCGCCTGGCTCGCCGCGTCGAGCGTGGCCGTTTTTACGGTTTGTTCGATCTGTCCAATGACGGCCAGTGCGTCGTCCGGCATTTCCCGATCGATTCCCAGCAAGCGGATGAGCCGGGCGAGCACTTCTAGCTTTTCGGCAGGAGAGGTCTTTTCGGTGATGGACGCCTTGTAGTTGTCCACGGCTTCCTTAAGACCACCTTGGCCCAAGCGAATGGCGCTCTCGGCCATCAGCCGCCGCATCCGGGGAACTTCGTCGGGCTGTGCCGCAGCGAAGCGTTCCACATATTCAGCGGCTGTCTGCAGGGCATCGGAGTATTCGTCGGCTTCGGCGAAGAGCCAGGCAAGTTCCTTAAGCCGCGGAGCGTCGAGCCGGTTGCGGTCATACCCCCGAACACTGGTGACGTACTCCGTTGGTTTGCCGTCAGGGATCTGTTCGGTGGCGTGCTGGATTTCGTAAATGTCGAGCGGCCAGGAGATTGTTCCACGCGCCCCCTCGAGAGCCGGAAACTGGGCTGTCACCGTATACTTCCCGAGCGCGAGATAAACGTGGTCCACCGTTCGGCCGGTTCCTGTCTGGCCATCGCCGAAGTCCCACTTCCCCACGGCGTTTTCAGAAATTCCTGACGCCGGCGACGGTTCGAACCGAACGCGCGTATACTGCCCGTCAGACCGCTGAACAGGCCAGACGGAATCGACGATTTGGGGCTCGAATCGCAGCGCGGCGCCTGACGGCGTTTCATACGCCACGACCGAGGCCGCATGGGGACGTGTGAAGATTTCGTCGGGGATGCCCGAAAACTCTCCCGCGTCGGCCGAAGGACGCCAGCCCAGAAAGGCGACCTGTTGCAGCGTGACCTCCTCGTGGTAGTACTCGATGTAATGCAGGCCAGCGTTTAGTTCCACGAGCGCGTTCTTTTCGCCGCGCTGGCCGCGCTCCTCGGTATGCCGGCCCGGCCAATGCACGAGTTTGCGTCCGTCGAGAAACGAGAACGACGCCTCATTCGACGCTGTGCAGAATTGATAGGGACCGTCTTTGGGTATCCTAAGCCAGCCGCGATACACGCTGATGTAGAAATCCGACGCACCAAACGGATTGAAACCGTCGGAGATGTTCCGCTGGTACCGCGCCCCGCACTTGCCGGGACTGCGGGCAATAAGCTGGGCGAGCTCCTCTTCGTTCTGTGGGTTGTCGTCTTTCTTATTGTCGGTGGGGGGACGCGGCCGTTCCAACGTCGCCAAAACCAATCCCGCACGGGGAATCCAATCGGCTTTGGGCGGGCCCGAGCCGGGGGGACCGGGCGCAGGAACCTGCTGGGCGGCGCGTTCGGCCTGCAGATTTCCATAGTAGACGAAGAAACGTTGACTGGGCTTCACAGCGGTGGCGCGGAAAGCCACAAGCGCATAGTGCGGCGCATCATGCCATGTCAGCTCGAACGGCACTGGCTGGCCCGCCGTGTCAATCACACGCAGGTCGTTCCCGTCAGGACGCCCCCGGCTCTGCAACAACACCTTGACGGCAACCGTATCGACGTCTGGTTCAGCCGCCGGTTCAGCGATCTCCACGACGGCCCGTTCCTGCCAGCCGGCAAGATGCCACGGTGCCGCCGCATCGGCGGCCAGCGCTAGGCAGACAAGCGAGACGACGACGGATCCGGTCATCGATCAATCCTTCTCGGCTTCGGACAGCGCTCGGAAGTAGCTCTTGGCCAGCGATTCATAACCGGGTGGGTAACCCTCGTCGGAGGATTGCAGTAATTCCTGTCGAAGCTGCGCGGGCAACTCGCGGGCACGTTGCGCCTGCACGGCAGTCCCCTGGTCGAGCTGTCCGAGGGCCGTTTTGAGCTGACTGAGCGCCACCTTTTGTTTGCGGAAGGCGTCACCGTACCGCAGGTCGCGCGATTCGACTTGCGACTGCTTCATGAGCTCGATGCTCTCGTTGAGCCGGCGGCTGCTCAGCCCCGCCGAGTCGAGGCGCTCCGCCACGCGCTCGGCCTTCTCACGAACGCCGGCCTGCTTGGCGCTGAGGCGTTCCATATCTTTTTGATAGTCGGGGGGCGTCCCTCCTTGCAGACCCTTCTTGCCGGTGCCCGATTTCTTGCCGCCACCGGTGGCTCCGCCGGGATCCTGCTTGGCCTCTTCCTTAAGCTGGCCGGGTTCGTAGCGTTCGTTGCCGACGCGGGCCGGCGTTTTCCGCCCCGGCAGGCCGCGCGACGTATCGCCCACCATCTGCCCGGCCGACTTGCCGCGGCGTCCGTCACCCGAACGCCCGGTCACTTCGTGCGTGTTCGGAAGATCGTTGCCGGTCTTGCCCTTCGCCGAAAAGCTGCTGATGGGGCCGTCGGAGACGCCCCAGCCGGCCTGGTTCAGGTTGTCGCCCCAGGCGGACGTGATATCGTCGGCTTCTTCGTCGAACTCTTCAGCCTCCTGCATCAGTTCGCCAACCAGGTCTTCCAGGGACTCTGGCAAGGGCATCTCGGGGATACTCATCGGTTTGTTTCCCAGCGGTTCTTCCTGCAGCCATTTCAGAGCGTCGGGCGCGTCGGGCATCCACAGCTCGAGGTCTTCGAGCATCTCCGTGGCCAGCCCCGCACCCAAATCTTCCAGCGCGACTTCCAGACTCTGGGCCTTGGCGCGGTTGGCCGCCTTCTCGATTTCCTCGAATACGTTGTTCACGTCTTCCTTCAGGCTGAAGTCGTCGACGAACCCGGTGGGAAGTTTCGTCAGGTCGTCGATCGCCCCCTTCTGCCACTTGCCCCACTTCTCTTCGAACGCATCGAGATCTTGAAGTGCCGCCTTTATGGCCTCGTCTTTCAGGGCGTCGTCCACGCGCTTGGGCATTTTCTCGAACTTCTCCGCCAGTTCTTTTTCATCATCAACGAGACGGTCGAGGTCATTTACAAGCTGGCTCAAGGTCTGCGTGATCGCTTTGTGCGAGGCCTTGTCAGCTTTGGCAAGCTTCTTGAGTTCCTTGCGAGCCTGTTCGTTGCGCTGCAGCCGTGCGAGCAGGGCCTGAAGTCTGGCGATGATCTCGTCCTGCACGGGGAACGATTGGTTCCGCATCTGGGTGGCCGCGGCCACCTCGGCGCTATCGCGCCCCTGTTCCAGGAGACGCACGGCGTCGGCCAAGAGGCCCGAGTGCAGTTCATCCAGCGCTTCGACCACGGTGGCCAGGGGGCTGGCGTCGCGGCGCATGGCTTTCGCCAGTTCCGCCGTCTTCTCGCGAATGCGAATCTGTCGTGCGACGAGTTGGGCGAAGGCGAACCCCGAGGCACTTTCCGCCCGGTTTTGCCGCTGCAGACGAACCAGGTCTTCCAGCAACCCGGCGTAATCTTCAATCTGAACTTCCAGGTTGGCAATCACCTGTTCCGGAACGATCACAAACAGCGAGAAGTGCCGCGATTCGCCCGTACCCGGTCCGGTGACGTTGTTGCGGTCCGACGCCTGCGCCCAGTACTTCACGACGTCGCCCGACTTGAGCGACAACCCGGCGAGGTCCCAGGGAAAGGCGTCTGCGGCTTCCGTCACCGGCGCGGCATCGTGGGCGAACCGGGCCAGCTCCCGCGGCTGCGGCTCGTCGTTCACGCGGCACAACAGCCGCACCAGACTGACGCCAAGATCGTCTTTGGCAATCGACTTGAGTTCCAGTTTGTCTTGCGGCTGCACCTGCTGATCGCGCCCGGGAGTGACGAGCATCACCGAGGGGGCCAGGTCTTTGGTGACATTGATTACTTGCCACAGCGGATCGTCGTTGTCATACCCGTCGGTGTCCTGCAGCCGCACTTGGTACCGCGTAGGGCCTTCGACGATCTGTTCGAACGCCTCATCCGGGTGCTTAAGCCCCTTTTGCCAAAGTTTGAAGGACGCCTTCCAGGTGTGCGAATCCGCTGCTTGCTCGAGTGGGACGATCTGGTCCCGTTCGTTTATGATTGACGCTTCCCGCAACGGCTTGGAGACCTTGAACTGCACGTCGACAACCGTTCCGCAAATACCAGCAATTTCCCCGTCCGACTGCTGCACGACCTGCGGTTCCTTCCCCGCGTACTCGGGGAGTTTGAACGTAAGTGAAAGGCTGTCGATCTGGGGCCGCTTCACAACGTCGACGTGGTAGACCCGCGAAGTGTCGTCACCGGCGGCGATATAGAAGTCGAACGGTGCCACGGGCTGCGCGACGTTGTAACGGAAAAGCTGCTGATTCTGGATTTTGGCTTTCGCATTTTGGACGGAAGGGGATTCGATGACCGGTACTGAGACGGGTATCCAGCGTCCTTCGCCCGATTTGCGAAACAGCTGAGCGGTCTGCGGGATCACGCCCGACACTTTGAATTCGATGGGGATGGGCGAACCTTCGGGGACGCGATTGTTGGGCTCGCGGGGGTGAACGGAACTTTCGTCGATCTTTGTGGCCGTGTAAGGCTCAATATTGGCGATCGGGAAAAGGACACGCGTGAGGCCGTTGACAAACCTCGGCGTGAGCATCGCATAACCGGCGATCACGACGCAGGCCGCCGTCAGATACCATCCCGCCTGTTTCATCGGGCGGGCATCAATGCAGTCGGCCATGTCGAGATCGGCAGTGGCGGTGGCCGCATCCTGAACGATGGCCTCGATCAACCGGGGCGAGCCGTAATCATTGCCGCGCCCCAGTTGCAAGCCATTGATGAGCCGGTTCTTCAATTCGGGATGCCGCTGTTCCACGAGGATGGCAAAAAAATCGTCACGCTGCTGCTCCAGCACGCGGCGAACCACCCAAGTCAAAACGCCGATCGCCACCGCTGTCCACAGGAACGCCGCGGTGAGCAGCCGACCGAGAGTGCTGAGCGCCAGCAGGTTGTCGACCGCCACGAGCGCCACCAGGACTGCCAACACGCAGGCCAACGTGAGCAGCACCCCTTCCAGAAGCTTTCGCTGCCGCCACTGGCGGCGTACGTTATCGAGTTCGGCGACAAGCTGTGGATAAATCAAAGTTTTTGTCATTTGTCATTTGTC
>JANNPR010000024.1:0-2321 GCA_031400345.1 Planctomycetota bacterium
AAATGCGACTACGAGAAGGCAATACGGTGGTACGCTATTACATTGATGGCGGATTTGTACAGGTAGCTAACAACGTCATCTCGGTATTAACGAGTCGCGCGGTCCCAGCAGAAAAAATCGATGCCATCTCGGCACAGAAGCAGTTAGAAGCCGCCAACCAACGGCCTGCGAATACGCCCGAGCTCCTAGAAATTCGCGAACGATCGGTTGCTCAGGCACGAGCTCAAATTCAGGTGTCGCGCCGTGCTATCGGTGAAAAGCAGCGCTCAAGGTAAACGCCTCCGCCATCACCACGCCGTGCCCGGTTTAGCCACAACTCCGCATTGCGACAAGCGTGAAAGAGTCGGCAAGGGTTCTAAAAGCGCGGAACAGCTTCTCCAACCAAAGAGAACGGCGCTCTGGAGTAAACTAAGTTTAGTCGGAATGCGAAAACGCTTGCGCCTTTCTCACATCAACTCTCCTAACCGGCCGATGAAATGGAATAGCTTTGGGGTTAGATGATTTTTTGAATTTAGTCTTAGGGTAAAGTTGTGGATCGTCCGTCGCGAAATTTGTTTAGAGCTTCGATCGAAGAATCGGATCGCGATCGCTGGGAAGAGTTCCTTGCTTTGGCGGAGCATCTGCCGCTCCCGGTGCGTGTGGGTCAGCGAGATCAGTGCAACAAGGAATTTCAGACCGCTGGGAATATTGGACTTGAAGACAGTGCACCAACCGTTTTGTCATTTCGACGACGTTGCTCAAACGACGAGATTGACGTAATGGCCGACCTGCAACAGCTATTGGCTGATCTCCAATACGAGATGATGCATCTCCGAGTCGTAGTGCTGCCGGTAGATTAACCGTTTAGGGCCACACTTTCAGGGACAAGCACCAGCTTAAACTCGCACTTATTTTTTGGCCTCGATCTCAATCTTAGCTCGCGTTGACCGCAACGTTTTTAGCGATTCATTCGGTTTTAGTGATTCGACCGACTTTGCGGGCGTTGCCGGAATTTCGCTAGTCGACAGTTGAAGGGTCGGCATAATGTTCTTCAAGTCTGTCCAGAGGGTCCCTTGGCCGGCATAGAACAGCTTGAGTTCAATATCGTCAGGCAACCCTTCGGCAAACTGCCATTGGTTATACGCGGGGCCGTCACCAAAGGCGTCAATCGCCAATTGGAACTTTTGGGCGCGTGCTTCCTGCTGAAGCTCAAGTGATTTCGATTCGGCTTCGCCGAGCATGACGGTCTTTTGAGCATCGACTTCGGCAATTCGCTTCTCAACTTGCGCAACGAGTTGCTTGGATTCGGCCTCGATCTCTTTGGCTTCGCGATGTCCCTCGGCAATCTTGTTGGCAACGAGTTTTTCAGTTTCAACTCGGATTCGTTCCTTTTCCAAGCTGACTTTGCTTTCAGCTTCGCGCAGATCACCTTCCGTTGTCGCGGTGAGCTTCTCTTGTTCGCGAGTTAAAGTGAGTTCGTCCGCCACGTAGCCTTGTTGAATGTGAAGGCGTACCTCCTGCGGAATGTATATGTGCCTCACAAGACCGTAAAGAAACTCAATATTTTTTTCTTTGAGTACCTGTTTGAACTCGGTTTGGGTTGTTGTCTGAAACTTCTGTCGGCTCTGCCCGACGAGTAATTCGACGGCTCCCATCTTAGACCCGTTGTTTCGACAAATGCTTTCCGATTGCGGCAAGATAACTTTCTGTTCGACTGCATTAATATTTCCAAATGTGCGAATCACATCCGGTGCCTGGTCCGGCATAACACCCCAGACTGCGGTGAAGTCGAGCTGAATTGGAAATCCGTCATTAGACGGAAAACCAATTCCCGAGCCGAGGACGGCGACCGGTTCGCCGCTTTTGTCGATTAGTTCGCGGCCCTGACTCATTTGTTTAGAGACGGATATACTTGTTTCCCGGTAACCGACTTGCACAATATCAACTTGTTGTTCCCAAGGGTTGATGGCGTACAGACCTGGCTGGAGCACATCTTTGGCAATTCCTTTGGCCTTATTTAGTTCTACATCGTCCCAGCGTTGTGTTACGACCCCAACATATCCGGTGGGTATGTTAACCCACCCGGCATATTTCTTTTGGTCGCCGACTTTTTCAATCTGTTCTTTGATGATCTTAACGTCGTATCCGTATTGATTTATGCGATAGCGGCCCGGCGAGAGTACATTTCGCAAAGTTCCACGGCTACTGGTGTTTCCCACATCGCCGGTTACTAAGAAACCACCCTGAGGAAGATCGTCGCCGATCTTGCTGGTCACGACGCCGATTTCTCCTGGTACGATCACTACATCTGGCACAATGGTCCGCTCCCACCAGATAGGACA
>JANNPR010000043.1:0-1311 GCA_031400345.1 Planctomycetota bacterium
CTTGCACTGGGCTGGATGATCTGCTGGGGCTTCGCCCCGAATACAGGAACGTCCATCCTGCTTACAAGCACAACGCTGTCGCAATTCTGTCGAGGAACAAAAATAGGATAAATGCAATTTCTATTGACAGGACCAAACTGCGAGACCCAGAGCCGTCCCATTGGGACTAATACCAGAGGAAGGTCGATTAGGTCGTATTACGTCGTTTCTAAGTGGATGGTTGCGGCTCCCCCGGGATAAACTTCGGAGGCATTCCTGACGCTTTTTGTCGTAAGTTTTTAGGTCGGTGGCAAACTGGCGCTTGCTTCGCTATGTTTTGGAGATGATCAAAATAACCAATCCGGAATGGCCTACGTCGATTCATCGGCTGCGCGCAGGAATGGTAGGCATGGGTATGATTTTCGATGAAACGTATCGGCCTTTTTTCGAAAACATCTTCCGACATGGTCTCTACGACCGCCGCTTTGGTATATGCGACGTGCAGCTCTCTGCAGTAGCCAGTCGCACTGGACGTCGGGCCGATAACTACCGTAAAACGTCGACAGGATGTGTCGGTCCGTTCGAGAGTTTCACCGAACCGAATTCAACGCAGCGACTATTGGCATCTGAAGTCGATTTTGTTTGTGTGGCCACGCCCGACGATCGTCACTTCACTGTGGCGAAGGCAGTTTTGGAAGCAGGCAAACATGTCCTTATCGAAAAGCCTTCCGTCCTGACTCTTCAGGAACTGGATGAATTACAAGAGCTGGCGAAGAAACACGGACGCCTAGCGAAGGTCGTGTACCATAAGCTGCTGGACCCGGACCATAAGAAGCTGCGCACTTTTGTGGCGGACGGTTTGCTGCAGCACGTTAATAATGGTTATTGCTCTCTGCTGGAACCGAAGGTGATATCCGGATCGCAGTTTTCCGAGTGGATAACTGGCCGAAATCCCGGAACGTATGTAGCGGTACATTACATCAAGCTAATCGACTTCACCTTTGGTGGCCGGCTGGCAAGTATTAGTTGTACTGGGCAACGGGGAATTGTGGGACCCAAAGACGGCCCTACTTGGGACTCGACGCAACTGCGGTTGATCTATGAATACCAGGACGGCCGGGAGGCCGCATTCGATATCCACACCAGCTGGGTCACGCCCGACAACTTCCCCGGCTATGTCGAGCAGGAAGTGCAATTCCGGTTCGACAATGGGGTCTGGAATGCGCATAGTCGGCGTCGAGGAATTGAGTGTACCATCGAAGGCAAAACACCCTTGGATGTTAAGATCACGATCAACACGCACTACAACGGTACGTTCCTGGAACCGTTTGG
>JANNPR010000057.1:0-1536 GCA_031400345.1 Planctomycetota bacterium
GGGCACGCTGACGGCGACCCCGAACCAGAACGGCAAGGTCGGCATCTACACAACTCGCCTGGTCGGCATTCAGTAACTGTTGATTGATTGGCAAATACATCGAGGTCTATGAAGGAGCGTGCGCAAGCTGTGGAATCGCCAGCCTTTCTCTACGATTTGACGCATCCGAAACTAGATAAGCTGGTTGTCTCGTGGGGCTTTAACCGGGTACATGCGACTCGGATCTGGGGCTATCTGTATCGAGAGCATGTCGCCTCACTCGACATGATGACTGGTCTGCCGCCTCGTTTGTTAGCCCGCCTCTTTCAAGAAACTTGGGTTGCCCAGATCCGGGTCCTGACAGAGACTCCTTCGAGCGATGGAAACACCCGAAAATTCCTGCTGGCTTACCCGGACCGACAGGCTGTGGAAACGGTTCTGATGCGATTCACTGGCCGCATAACCGCATGTCTCAGTTCTCAAATTGGATGCGCGCTGGGATGTGTCTTTTGCGCGACTGGGCAAATGGGGTTTACGCGGAATCTTACGGCTGGCGAGATCGTGTCACAAGCCATGCATGTCGCTCGATGCAGCCCGGAGCGGCTGCGGAACATCGTCCTCATGGGCATGGGTGAGCCGCTGCAAAACTACGAAGAGGTGATGCGATCGCTGGATATTCTCTGTGATCCGGGTGGGCTCGCGATTAGCCCGAAGCGCGTCACATTAAGCACAGTTGGGGTAATCCCAGGCATCATTCGACTAGCCGATGAAGCGCGGCCGTATTCTCTAGCGGTCTCGCTGCACGCTGCCTGTCAAGAAGATCGAGTGGCGATGATGCCAGCAGCACGAGCCTGGCCTCTCGATGATCTGATGGAAGCATGTCGTTATTATGCGGCAAAACTCGATCGCAAGATTTTCTATGAGTGGACGCTAATCGAAGGCCGGAACGATTCGGCAGAAATGGCACATGCTTTGGCTACGTTGCTTCGAGGTCTACCGGCACATGTAAATCTCATACCACTTAATCCGACTGCCCGATATGACGGAATTGCAGCACGCTGGGACTCCGTACAGGGCTTTCAGTCGATTCTCAAGGAGCACGGTCTGCCTAGCACTGTGCGGCAACGACGTGGTCTCGACATCGCTGCCGGCTGCGGTCAACTGGCCGGGTTAACGGCCAGCGCGACGCAGTAGGAATAAGCGCGTCCCAATAGTAAGTCCCAATAGTAATACGAGCGTTCCATCCGGTTGCGAGGGCCGCGCGTTGGCACGTTTGTAACGTTGCGAGTTGACGATTCCGTCTAAAGTGACCAGCCCTTGCGATACTCGGTGTGGATAAACTCGTTCAATTCGGGAGCGTTGGCAGCCTTTAGATTCTCGCTGTCCCATTCGAGCCTGGTGCCCGGCGCACGCAGGGCGAGAACTCCTAGGAGAACGGTTTCCGTCATAGGACCGGCGTAATCGAAATTGGATATGGGCTTCGCTCCTCTCTTGCACGCGAGCAACCACTCTTCGTAATGCCCAGGCGACCGTTCCAGCGTTTTCGGCACTGCTTTG
>JANNPR010000063.1:0-4798 GCA_031400345.1 Planctomycetota bacterium
CAATATAATGCGGTTTTGCGCACGTCAGTCCCACCCTACAGGAGAATGCCCACGTACCTACCACTATCGCGTTTTCCAGTCGAGCCCCGACAGCGCCGCCAAGGCTAATTCCAAAGCATGAGTTCCGGATCGGCCATGGCCTTGGGACTGCAAAGCGACGTATAGCTGATGTGCTAACGCTAGTCCGGGCAATGCTAATCCCATTCGCTTGGCTTCGTCCAAGGCGATTCCCATATCTTTGACAAAATGCTCGACGAAGAATCCCGGATCAAAGTTGTTATTGATAATCCGGGGACCCAAATTCGATAGCGACCAACTTCCCGCGGCGCCCGGCGTTACTGACTCCAGGACTCGATTCAAGTCCAGACCGGCTCGCGATGCATACAACAGCGCTTCACACACGCCAATCATGTTGCTCGCGATCAACGTTTGGTTAACCATCTTGGTGTGTTGTCCGGTGCCCGGACCACCGTGATGAATGATGGTCTTCCCCATTGCCTCCCAACAGGGACGCAGAGCCTCGACAATTTCTCTGTCTCCTCCGATCATGATCGATAGTCGGGCCTCACGCGCACCAATGTCTCCTCCGGAAACGGGAGCATCAACGCTGTGCACACCACGGGCCTTCGCCGCCTCATAAATCTCGGCAGCCAACGACGGTTCGCTGGTCGTCATATCCACGAGCACGGAATTGGGTCGGCTGCCCGACAAGGCTCCGTTCGTTCCCAAAAGTACCTCGCGCACATCCCGAGGAAATCCGACTATCGAAAACACGACGTCGCTGCGTGCCGCGACAGCTTGCGGGCTATCCGCCCAAGTTGCTCCTTTGCTTAGTTACTGCTCGGCTTTCGACTTGGTTCGGTTGTAAATGGTCGCCGCAAAACCCTTGGCGATCAGGTGACCACACATGCTGGCCCCCATCACACCGAGGCCGATCCAACCAATCTTGGTTTCATGCGGAACAATGCGAATTGCCATCAATGGATCTTTCTAGATTTGAGCAAGACGGGAACGGCGGCGGTTTACCAGCGGTGCTGGGGCCGGTCCAAAATCTCGTTAAGGACAATCGCGGTGCGCAAGGTGTCACGATTTCGTAAGAGGGCGAAAATCTCTTGACCGATGGTAAGCGCCACTCTTGTCCCGGCGCCTGATAATATGGCATCCCCCGATGTCATGGCGACGGTGTCGCCTGAGAGGCGACCGATTTTATGGTCAAAGGTTTGATGCAAGTGGGTCTGCATCGCGACATGAGCTGAGTCGGCTGCCTCACCCAAGTGTGCCGCCCGTTCACCGAATTCCCGAGAGTCCAAGTGTTTTGCCACATGCTGAGCGACATCGGCACCGGCCTCTAGCGACTGAGCATCAACGATTTCTACTATCGCGTCATCGATTGGCCTGAGCTGCCGAAGGGGACGCCGAACCACTTTGGACGCCGGCGGAGGTACCGACCCTTTTGCGGCTCGTCGTTGAGCTGCCTTACGAAGAAAGTCCTCGATGTCATTTGACATAGTGCGGTGGTTTATCTCAATAGTTCTCTTAAGAAGTCTTCAGGGCCGTTTGAACTGGCGTGGCAATCGCTTTGCGCATCTCTGTATCGGCTTGAATATTACGTAACTTGTTGTAATCCATAATGCCCAACTTTCCCGACCGAAAGGCTTCCGCCATGGCTTTGGGTACTTCGGCTTCAGCCTCCACAAGTTTAGCGCGACTTTCCTCAATCGATGCCAACATCTCTTGCTCGGCGGCGACACACATTGCACGTCGACCTTCGGCGCGTGCCCTGGCGACCCGCGTTTCTGCTTCGGCCTGATCGGCCTGGAGCCGTGCACCGATATTCTCACCGACATCGATACCAGAAATGTCGATGGAAATGATCTCAAACGCGGTTTGCGAATCCAATCGTCTCGCCAACACAGCCTTGGAAATTAGATTAGGGTTCTCGAGCACCTTTTTGTGGTCTTCTGCCGAGCCAATTGTGCTGACAATCCCTTCACCCACCCGCGCGACGATGGTCTCTTCCATCGCGCCACCTATCACCTGCTGCAGGTTCGCACGAACTGTCACCCGCGCTTTGACTTTTAGTTGAATGCCGTTCTTAGCCATTGCGTCCAGTGAGTCCTTATCAGAACCACGCGCCGGACAATCAATTACCTTAGGATAAATGCTGGTCTGTACAGCCTCAAGAACGTTTCGACCGGCCAGGTTAATAGCCGTCGCCTCACGAAAGGACAATTTGATCGTTTTCGCTTTTGTGGCAGCGATGAGACTACGCACCACCAACGGAACATCACCACCGGCCAGATAGTGAGATTCCAAGGCCTTACTGGTCATTCCCGTCTCATCTCCAAGTCCGGCTTGGACCGCCATGATCTTACATTTCACAATCATTTGAGCCGGGACTTTGCGAAACCGCATGCCAATCAAATCCCAAATCGAGATGCCCGCACCCGTCAGGACGGACTGGACCCATAGCTGAAAGAAGCTGGCGAAAATCCCCAGAACCACCAGGAGAACGACGACCGACAACGCGGCGATAAACAGCTTGATGTAGTCGGGTGCGCCAAGTTGAGCCAACAAAAACATATGACGAATCCTCGGTTTTTCCAGGAGTACAGGGCGTTACCTGTGTGTCAAACGCGGCTATCCCGACGCGGCATCGCGCAACAGAACACCGTGCTTTAACGCCGCCGCCAGCGATTGTCAAGCCAACGGATCTTCCAAGGACTCCAATCCCAATGTCTCAATTGGCCGGGATAGCATGTCATCGGCCGAACGTTGGAGCGCTTGGTTCGCGCTAAGTGGCCGCACCACTAGCCGATTCGTACGGACCGCTATGACTTCCACCGGTTGACCAATCTCGATGGGAATGCCTTCGCTGACGGCATCATAATGATGGTGTTCTATGTCCACGATCCCACTGGGTAACATCAAACACTTAGCATTTCCCTGCTTCCCGATAAGGTTTCTGAGACTGCG
Organism: Planctomycetota bacterium; assembly: GCA_031400345.1. Lineage (GTDB taxonomy): Bacteria > Planctomycetota > Planctomycetia > Pirellulales > Pirellulaceae > JANNPR01. Next base: position 2,977 of record JANNPR010000063.1, read on the forward strand.
AAATTCATCCGTGTCAGGAAGGACGTCATCAGGATGCTCAGGGCGTTGGATTAGGATCAGCCTTCCTAAGGGAGTTTGCGGCCAGAATTGCACTGCCATCGCGATAATGGCAGGAACCAGTATCGCCGCGCTGATCATTATTCCAATTCCGACTCCTGGACCGCTCATGAAGCCTAGCCCGACGGAGATAATCACCGAAAGGGCGGACAAGGTAGCCAACACGCCGCCCGATGGAAGGAAAATGTCCAGAATCAACAACAGGATTCCGACTACCAAAAGCAGTACGGCCCAAACCCAAAAATCCATGTGTCGTCTCAGCGTTAGGAGTTGACATGTACGCGGTTTCGCATGTCCCATTCTAACGTTTACATGCCTTTGAATGTACTGCTTTAGACGAAGTAGTAGGCACACTCGGCATGCCGTCACGGCACACCGATTGTGCTTGCTGCGACAATCAGGGTGACAGGTACCGCAACATGTTGCGAAGAGGCTGTCCGGGTATAAAGACCTTGGGCTGTCCGAACAGGCCCTGTCCCACAATATAAGCCGTTGGCGATCCCCCAACGACGGGATATTCCGGCCGATAGGCACGAACGTTTACGAGTCCTGCCGTCGCTCGTGCTGAGCTGCTTTGCGGCGAGCTAAAGATCGGCGCACGAACGTAAGCTGAATTCCCGAATTGCGAGTCAACATACGGTGTGCTTACCAAGGCGGGCGCATATGCCGGGCGGACGATAGAAGGCGGTGCAGGGCATGCCGCTCTGAGGGACCAGGAATTAGCCATCGGTGTTACGGGAACGAGCGGACTAAAAGGCTCTGGCCGGTCTAGACGCGGAGCGTAGTCCGCCGGTTCAGTGTGCTGGCTCACTCGCTCGCTGGCCGGACGTGCTGGAGCTGGCCGCTGCGCAAATAGCATGCGGCGAGGGACTAAGTACGCCGTGGGGGGCGGGACGACAACTATCGGTTGGCGCTCGTAATTTTGCGCCGATGCCGAGTCGCTCCAGGGAGTCAACAGCAAGGCATTTAACAAGATTGCAAAATTCACGGCACTGCTCCTTCCATGCAAGATTCTCATCCATCGCCAGTCAGAGAATGCAAGGAGCGTGCCACATTGAGCGGCCCTGAAAACCAATAGCTAGAGGATCGGAAATGCTCGGCGAAAACAGCGGAATGGTACTAAATAATCGCTGGGCGCTAACTCGAGAACAATTTGTAAATCCTACAACCAATTGTGTTTTGTTCCCCGGGCTCGACCTTCAGGAAATCTCGCGACGGCGTGGGCATGTGCACTTCAGGCTGGAATAATCCCGGGTAGCCTAATCGCGAATGCCGTTCCGGTACCCATTTCACTCGCGACATCAACACTACCGCCGTGTTGCGTGATTATTCGCCAACACTTCGAAAGTCCTAAACCAAGACCTCGTCCAGCCTCACGCCCGGAAAAGAAGGGATCAAAAATATGACGCCGAATTTCGGGCGGTATCCCCGGCCCGTTGTCATGGACCACGATTTCAACACCGCCCACGGAGCCCCGCATGGACCGATCCTTCTCCGACAACGGCCTAATACGAATTTCAACGTCTCCGCCAGCAGATAACGCACGAAGCGAGTTGGCACACAAGGCCCGAAGCGCGACTGCCAATTGGTTCTCGTCCGCCGTGATGATCATCGATTGCTGCAAGCAAGTACGCCGCAATGTCGTTCCTTGGATCGCAGCCTCATCCGTCAGCTCTGAGATTACCCGATCGACTAAACTCACCAAATTGAACTGCACAAGTTGCGGTGCGGGAGGCTTTGCAAATAGCATCATGTCCGCAATCAT
>JANNPR010000092.1:0-2570 GCA_031400345.1 Planctomycetota bacterium
CGGGCGCGCGGACGACTTTCCGCGCGGTCGAATACGTTTTGTTACTTTAGCGGACGGTGATTTTTAGCTTCGTCTGGGACGTGCCACCCGGTTGTTGTCGGCACACTCCGTGTGCCGTTACGGCACACGGTGTGTGCCTACTACATCAAGCCCTACTCTCCGATCGGTAGCGTCTCCCCGATGCCTCGCTCGGTCGCTCGCTGAAGGATCTTGGACGCAAATACAACGTCCTCGATTGCCAGCCCGACTGACTTGAAAACGATCCGGTCATCACGATGCGCACGCGGCGCGACTCGTTTCGCCACAACATCGGCGAACTCCACTGCATCGGACCAACTGAACGCGCCTTGTTCCACAGCAGCAACGAGGTCTCCCGCTTCGTTCTGACAGGCTTTGATACTATCGCAGACAACGCGGTTCGCGGAGCGTACGGCTGCGAGATCGATTTCTGCTTTCTCCAACCAGTTCGATCCGATCGCACAAACGAGAGACCCGGGGGCGAGGTTCTTTCCGTCGAAGAGCGGCGTGGCGCTCGCCGTCGCGGTGATCACGATCGGCATGCCGCTGATGGTGGCCGATGCGTCATCTGCGGGTTCAACAAGAAGCCCAAGCCGTCGCGACATCATCTCGCAAAAAGCACGGCGGCGCGTATCGCTACGGCTGTAAACGAGGACGCGTTGAAGTCGCCCGATGCATGCAACCGCTTCCAATTGACTCTGGGCCTGCCAGCCACTACCAAACAGCCCGATCTGATCCGCATCGGCGTTGGCGAGGAGACTTACGGCTAACCCGGTTACGGCACCCGTACGCAGTTGACCCAAACGATTGGACTCCATTAACGCCACGAGCCGCCCTGAAGTCTGTTCCTGTAGTCCGACCAGGAACTTGGCCCCTTGCCGCGTTGTCGTGTACTGCTTCCATCCCACCAGGCCCAACGATGTTGCAGCGGCAATCATGGAATGCAGCACGATGCCGGGCGCTTTAGCTCGGACACGCGGTACGTTATCAGCGTCGCCCGAAGCCAACATTGCAAATGCTTCGCGCATAGCGCAGATGGCCAGCGGCATGTCAGCCAACCGGTCCACGTCCGATTCGCGCAGATACAAACAAGGCATGCGTGCTTAGCCTAAAGCAGAAATTGTTTTGAAATCGTCCTGCAGCGAACGGTACAAATTTTGGTACACAGGATAACCGGCGTCGTAGACCTTTTTGGCATGCTTATTCAATGGAGTTTCGGAAACAACTTTGATTGTGGCTTGGCACGCCTGTTCGATATTTCCGTAGGCGCCGGCGCCGACGGCGGCGAGCAAAGCAACCCCAAATGCCGGCCCTTGTTCCGCATTGATCCTGACGACCTTCTGACCAAATACATCCGCTTGAATCTGCCGCCACAGCGGGCTCTTGGAGCCACCGCCGGAAGCGCGTATCTGGCGCACGGGAACTCCCATTTCTTGAATTAGGGAGAGACTGTCCCGCATCGCATATGCCACCCCTTCCATGATCGACCGCGCCAAATGACCTCGATGGTGCTTCAAAGTCATTCCGATGAAGCAGGCCCGTGCATCAGGATCCGCGTGGGGCGTGCGTTCGCCGGCGAGGTACGGCAGGAAAAACAAACCTTCGCTCCCCGCCGGTACGCCTTTCGCTTCCGCATTCAGAATGTCGTAAGGGGAGGCTTTTCCTTTCCCGATCTCGGCACAAAGTCGTTCGGTAAACCACTGCAATGCGCCGCCCCCAGTTAAACTCACTCCCATCATGTGCCACTTACCATGAACCGCATGGCAAAAGGTATGCAAACGACCCTTGGGATCAATTTCTACTTTATCACTGTGAACGAACATGATCCCCGAAGTACCAATCGAAGTTGATAACACCCCGCTCTTCACTACACCTGTGCCGATGCCGTTGGCAGCACAGTCCCCTGCTCCGCCCACGACCAAACAATCCGTCGATAACCCCAGCGCTTTGGCGGTTTCGGAAGTTAGCCGACCGGTTATTTCTTCGGACTCGTAACACTTCGCTAACAAGCCCATGTCCAGACTCAGCTTTGACATCAGCTCGCTGGACCAGTTGCGTTTCGCGACGTCGAGCAGCAACATGCCGCTTGCGTCGCTGACGTCTGTGGCGAGTTCGCCGGTTAAGCGTCGACGTACGTCGTCCTTGGGCAGCAGAATTTTGACGGTCTTTTCAAAATTGCGAGGCTCATGGTTCCGCAACCACAGAATCTTCGGCGCCGTAAAACCCGTGAGCGCAGGGTTAGCGACCATACCAATTAGTTTTTCGCGACCGCCTGCTAGCTTCTCGATTTCATCACATTCAGCGGCCGTACGTTGATCGTTCCAAAGTAGCGCCTTGCGGACGACTTTTCCACGCTTGTCAAGGAACACCGAGCCGTGCATTTGACCTGACAGACCGATTGCTTTCACATCCGCAGTTCGCAGCTTGGCACTTTTGATCACAGACCGGATCGTTTTCACGGTCGCTTGCCACCAATCTTCCGGGTCCTGCTCACTCCATAATGGTTTGGGATGATAAAGTGGGTAACCTGAAGAGGCTTCAGCGAGGATTTT
>JANNPR010000102.1:0-6368 GCA_031400345.1 Planctomycetota bacterium
GGCGATAAACTCCTCGTGGTCTTCGGAGCCCCCCTCGCCGTCGAGCATTCGGAGCAAAGTGCTTTACGTTGCGCACTGGAGATGAATCAGGGCCTGGAAGAGCTGAACCGTAAATTACCTGTCAGACTCGAACAACGGATCGGGATTACCGCAGGCAAGGCGTTTTGTGGGAATGTCGGATCCAATCGACGTCGTGAGTACACCGTTATGGGCCAACACGTCAACGCGGCAGCGCGGCTGATGATGTCGGCTGGGGCGGCGGAGATACTTGTAAGCCCGGCAGTTTGGAAACATGCCAGAAGCTTCTTCCGATTCAGACCTGGGGGCACGATTAAACTCAAGGGAATGGAACACCCGATGAAGGTGTACCAGCTCGTCTCCGTAAGAAGTATCCGACTACGAACGTCCGGATCCCGTCGCAAGCTCGTCGGGAGGGAAGGCGAACTCTCTCGATTCCGGAGTGTCGTCAGGCAAGTGCTGGCGGGAGATGGGCAGGTCGTCGAAGTCTCCGGCGAGCCTGGCGTAGGGAAGACCAGGCTTGTTGAGGATTTAGTAGCTCAATGCCGAGCTCGCGGAATGAGGGGACTTTTCGGGCAATGCGATGCATACGGCAGCCGCACGGCGTATCTTCCGTGGTCGCAAATCATTCGTGACCTCGCCGACATCACTTCCGAAGACAGTACCGAAACATCCCGACAAAAATTGGAAATGAAACTTGTCGAAGCCAGGTACGACCTATTCTCGTTTCCGCCGCTGCTGGGAAAGATCGCGCGTCTTGCAATCGCCGACAACGAGTACACGTCGCCACTAAACCCGCGCCAACGCAAGGAAAAGATTTTCGATATCTGCCTCGAATTGTTACGCGCGGAAGCGCGTAGCAGTTCCGTGTTCCTCATTGTTGAGGACATGCAATGGATCGATGCGATTTCAAAAGAATTACTTATTCATATTTCCGCCGGTATTAAAGAACATCGAATCCTGATCGTCGCGGTACACCGCTCAGATTGCAGGCTAGACGAATTTGGCACCGCCGAGAATAGATGTCACATTCACCTCCTGCCATTCTCGGTTACATCGACAGTCGAGTTGCTCCAATCGCTCCTAGGAACGACGACTCTACCAGATGAACTGGTGCGAGTAGTCCACGAGAAAACGCGCGGCAATCCACTATTTGTTGAAGAGATGATCCACGAACTACTTGAGACAGAGCACTTAGTTCGCGACCCGAACACTCACAATTACGTGTTTGACCAAGATATCGTTGCCGCAGGCGTTCCAGGCACCGTCCAAAGCCTAGTGCTATCGCGCGTAGATCGGCTTAGTGAGGAGCCTCGACAGATAGTCCAGGTGGCCTCCGTCTTCGGCAAGAATTTTGGGCGCGGTCCATTGCACTCGGTATTGCACTTTCATGTGAGGCCCGATCGGCTCGAGTCAAGACTCCGGGAAATTACTAAACTGGAGCTTATTGTGCCAGCTCCCGCGCCGTCGCACTCTTCCTATGCATTTCGACACGCACAGGTCCAGGAAGCGATTTATGAGAGCGTAGCCTATGCGCGGCGCAGAGATCTTCATCGTGCCATCGGTGAGGCCCTAGAACGCGTCTACGGCGACGAGACCGATGCGCAATGTGAAGAGCTGGCTCGGCATTTCGATTTAGGGCACTCGGGCGAGAAGGCGCTTAAGTATTTGCTAATGGCTGGGGATAAGGCTCGAGCCGCTTCTGCAAATGCGGAGGCTGCCGACTACTACGAGCGTGCTCTTGGGCATCTACAGGCATTGGGAAGCGGCGATTCCCAGTTGCTAACTCGACTGCTCGAGGATCTGGGAGAGGTTCATTCACTCAACGGGAGTTATGCAGCCGCGATAAATCGTTATCAAGAGTGTTTAGAACGAGTGCATGAGCCGGTTAAACGAGCCCACCTTGAGGGCAAATTGGGGGGCGTGGCTTATCGCCAAGGGCAACCGCAGTTGGGTATTGAACATCTGGAGCGAGGACTGCTGCATTTGGGGATATCCATGCCGCGGACGCGTTGGCAAGTCCGAGGATCTTTAATCCGACAAGCCATTATGCAAATGGCTCACACGACATTGCCCAAGATGTTCATTAGACAACGACCGAAGGACCGCGCGGCAACGAGTGCTGCTATTGAAATTTACGAAGCTCTGAGCCGAATTTGCTACGAGTCGGATCTCGAGCGAACTCTCGACGCACACTTGCGACAACTTAACTTGTGCGAAACGATTCCCGATTCGGCGGAGATGGCCCAGACCTACAGCAGCCACGGCATAGTATGCGGAACGATTCCAATGTTTCGACGGGCGATCCGCTATCAAAAGCGCGGACTTGCCATCCGAGAGGCTAGGCGGGATCGCTGGGGAGTGGCCCAGTCATCGAACTTCATGGGGATATCTTACTACTGGATGGGTTGCTACCAGCAAGCCATCACCTGCCTTGAGCACAGCGCTCGAACCTTCCGAGAAGTGGGAGATCGCTGGGAAACACAGGTGACTTACCTCATCCTGTCATACGTATACATGCGCCGCGGAGAACTGGGGACCGCGCTTCAGCACGCGTTCACGTGCTTGGATCTAGGTCGGCGTGCCCAGGATTCACAAGGGATGGGATGGGCCTTAGGCGCATTGGCCGAAGTTTCCTGCCGTCAGGGTAAGCTCAAGGAAGCGCTAGCCAACGGTAAGCGGGCCGCAGCATGCTCCGAACAGGCTCACGATCGCATGTACCTGGCGGTGATTCGGCGTGTCTTGGGTGAGATCTACCTGCGAATGGGGAATACGGCGCAAGCGATTCATGAAATGCGCAGCAGCTTGCAGCAGATCAAGGACTATCACTTGCGACACGAGTATGTAGTGGGCGCGTACTCCGGTTTAGCCGAAGCCTACTTGGCCGCGAAACAACTCGCGTCCGGCCAGAAGACGGATGCAAGTGCCATCTCAATACGGCAGATCAGAAAATTGTGTCGTCAAGGCGTGCGTAAGGCGAAACCATTCAGGAACTGGCTCGGTTATGCATATCGCGTCTCTGCCCTCTGCGAAGAAGCGGCCGGTCGTCCCTTGGCAGCCAAACGGTTCTTGCGACGAAGCATCGAAGCTTGTGGTTCAATCGGAGCTGAATATGATCTGGGTATGTCGTACTGCGAATTGGGACGATTGCTACTGAAACTTGGCGATCCTGCAAGTCATGGCTATTTGAAGAAGGCGCAAGGCATTTTTACGAAATGCGGGGCTGCACTCGATCTAAGTCGAGCCGACGCACTAGCGAAAAGTTCTCTACGTTCAGTTGAGGTCGACGAATTACACAAATAAATTAGTTCACCGCAATCAGGAAACTGCAAAATGTTCTCGAGAGCTTCAGATGTGGGCAATCGCACGTCCGGATTCGAACTGCTGAGTTTCTTTCAAGAAGAGCAGGCAAATGATTTCCTCGCGTTGGCGCAATCAAGAACGATTCAACCGGGTGAGGTGCTGATCACTGAGGGGGAAGTTCCACCTGGATTGTTCATTATTACTCGCGGATTATTCGATGTTCGCGTAGGACTTCAACAACCAACTTCGGTTGGTAAGAGAGGCCCAGGTGAACTAATAGGAGAAGGGTCGTTCATAACTGGCGAGCCCGCGAATGCTACCGTGGTAGCGATTGAAATATCCGAGGTGCTGTCGGTCGCTGCCGAAAAACTTCAGGACCAGATGCAAGAGAATATTATCTTTGCAGCTCGGCTAAATCATGAGTTGGCTCGGGTTGTTGCTTGGAAACTTACCGAGCAGACGCGGCGAATTACGCCGGTGAGCAAAGCGATTACCCATTCGCCTGAATTGGATGCGAAAATTCGCGGCGGCCTACACGACATCAGGTCTGAGATTCTTACGTTGGAAGCAGACTTAGCCAAGTCGAAGACAACGCAAGACGATCAGGTACGGTTGAACCAAATCCTCGACGGAGCCATGGAATTGCTCAATTCTCTCTTTCAGAATGGGTCGGAGGTACCCGCGGCGGTCCATCAGGATCTGGCAGCTTTCTTACGCGAGGAACTGTTGCCCCTGGTGCTTCTCTCTCGCGTCTGTGAGCGAGGCTACACAAAACCTCGCGGCTACGCTGGCGATTTCGAAGTCATCGATTTGATCTACGCGCAACAACCGGCCGGTACTGGCCGTCTCGGTCCACTACTGGATGATTACTTCCTGAATATTGCGGTTTCGAAGGCCGTTCGAAATCGGCGCGGCTTAATGCTCAAAGAATTTCTAGAACTGCTCGCTGAAACAACGGCGGAGAAAGTCCACATTACCAGTTTGGCCTGCGGACCGGCACGAGAGATATTCGATCTCTTCGACCAGATTAAGGATCCGAAACGCGTAATGTTCCACTGCTTGGATCTGGATTTTCAGGCGCTCTCCTCGGTAAACCGTAGGGCCGAGGATTGCGGCCTACAACGGAGTGTTCAGCTGTTGCAAGAGAACTTAATCCTGCTGGCGACAGGCCGCCGCAAGACGTCGCTTCCGCCGCAGAACCTGATGTACTCGATCGGATTGATTGACTATTTTCAGGACAAGTTAGTAATTCAGCTGTTGAACTGGATTCATGATACGCTCGCGCCGGGAGGTAAGGCGATTCTCGGTAATTTCGATCCTCGGTGCCCAAATCGTGTTTTCATGGACTACGTGCTCGAGTGGCGGCTCATTTATCGGACGCCGGACGACATGCGACGCCTATTCGCCAGGTCCAAATTTGGCGAACGGCCAGTAGATATCGGCTATGAGCAGGAAGGTGTGAATCTCTTTGCGAGCTGCCGGAAATAGAGCGGCCTAGTACATCCACATCTATTTCATACCGCTGGCAAAGCAACAGTTGGTTGCGGAAACCGTAGTTTGCGATCGGTGCTCTGGTGAGTTCCCAATCACAGTGCTTGGCGGTTTGGCAAAAGGCGTTGCTTCTGCTTTTGAAGCAGGTCGTGACGGACCAACATCATTGAGTGACAACTTTGGCAACATCGTTGAACTTACTGAGGCGGCATGCGAAGAGATCAAGCGCCGGCATGCCACCGGGCAGTTCGGAGCAGATGTAGTGGTTCGTATCGAACCAGACTCGAATGTGCCAACTCATGTGTTGGTTGCTTTTGATTTTCCACTCGCCGATGGACGTGACTGGATTGGCGAATCACACGGAATTCCGATCGTGATAGATCGTCGCGTTGCCCCTGAATTGTGGGGTTGTAGAATTGACGTTTGCGACGGTGCGTTTGTCCGCAGCTAGCTTGAACCGACACGTTTCACCGAACCGGGTGCCCCGTGCCACGTCCATCAGATAGTTGGAAATGTTCACCTGATCCATAACATCTCACTGTTCCACCAAACCCCCGGCCGGCGCGGTGTTGAAAACAATGTCGTTCGCCGCAGCGCGAGGAACGGAAGCGTAGGCCTCTTGTCCACACCTATGAATGACAGCTCTAGTAACACGTGGAGCCGGCAGCCTTGGTACCGCAAGGTCGCTATGATACTGTTACTCCCGTTTGTCCTTCCGACAATTCCGCTCGTATTGGTGATCTTCGCGTTTATTGGCCTCTTCGCGGTGGTTGCCCATATCTGTTTCGAATACCGTGTTCGATCTCGCATGCGGCGCTGCGACCGATACCTTCGGCTGTCCGATGTCCGTCAACGTATCGCCGTAAGTGGTGGCACGCTTATAGTCGAGAACCCATCACTTGGCTGGAACTTTACGCACGCATGGTGGACGCCCGATGATGTGATTTCGAAATCACCGTTCATCATTCCCAATGATGAAGACTACAAGAATGCCGCACAGGAAATGAAATGTCTTGATTGGGATAAGTGGTGCTGGGACCATTACACGTGCCCTGACGCGGGCAACGCATTGCTACTTCGTGTGTGGAATGGTGCCTCGATTGAGCGAAGGTTGAAAAAATGGTTTCCGGATTTGAAGGTTGTTCGTACATGGACGGCTCTGGTGCATGTTCAAGCGCCCACAGATAATCCAACTGCGACCTCGGCCTAACGACCCATTGCTCCGAACCCGCGGGCCGCGCGGTTCTGAAATCGGTTGCGCTCGTAGCGATGCGGTCAACAGGTGCGGTTAGACTGCCAGGAATACTATGTCCACTCCTTGGCAGCGACTATCTACGATGTGGCGCGATGCAGGTTATCTCGAAGATCAATATAGTGTGCTGTAAGAGTAGGCCGGCGCCGCCGGACGAATGTTCAAATCAAACGGCCGATCGGGCGGAATGAATTCGGTACGCCAAGCGAGCGTGCCCGATAACAACCGATGCACCGAACCCGCAGCCGGCGGTTTTTGAAATCAACGACGACCCCTAATGCGCCCACGCGGGAGGTATTGCTGC
>JANNPR010000258.1:0-2800 GCA_031400345.1 Planctomycetota bacterium
TGCATAGCTTGCCTTCCCCAAATAACGTCCTGGCTGCTAGCGGAATTCAATGAACTTCGCGATTTACTGTCCGGGACCAGGGTTGACCGGTGAAATCGACGATAACTACAATACCAAACAGATAGAAGCTTATTGATGCGTTAATTTGAGGACGTCCGCATGTTACAAATCCAGACGGGAAGTACACGCCCATATTGCGATGGGCTGAATCGCCGCAGTTTTCTGCAGGTTGGTTTAGCCGGAATGGGTTGTGCCGGTCTCGGTCACATTCTGAGGTCCCAGGCTGCTTCGGCAGAATCAAGTTCGGGCCAAAAGGACACGTCCGTCATTTTGATTTGGCTGGACGGAGGCCCGGGCCACCTGGACATGTATGACATGAAGCCAGCGGCTCCCGCCGAGTATCGCGGGATTTGGAATCCTATTCCGACGAATGTACCGGGAATAGAAATCACGGAATTGTTTCCCTTACAAGCCAAAATCGCCGACAAGTTCTCGATCGTCCGCTCGTTGCATCACGATTCGGGCGACCATTTTACGGGCGGCCATTGGATGTTGACCGGCCACGGAGATGTCAGCGGCGCCAACACGACTGGAAAGTTCCCATTTTTTGGAGCGATCGCTTCGAAGGTTGTTGGTCCGCGTCAGGCTGGGATGCCGGCGAATGTGGCAGTACCGCATGCCATGAGCATCGGTTTGCGGCCCGGGTATTTTGGAGCCAACTACTTGGGTATCCAGAACAACCCGTTTGAAACCGAGGGAGATCCCAACGCGGCCAATTTCAAGATAAACAACGTTCAACTGGCCTCGAATATGACCATCGACCGGCTGGGCGACCGCCGTTCCTTGAATTCGCGACTCGACTTTCTACGTAGCGCTGCCGATTCGAATCGAGCTTTTTCAGCATTAGACCGTTTCGATCAACAGGCCTTCGAGATGGTAACTGGCGAGCGGGCCCGAAAGGCGTTTGATCTGGAGTCAGAAGATTCGGACCTCCGAGATCGGTATGGAAGAAACTCCTGGGGTCAAAGCGTGCTCTTGGCAAGACGTCTTGTAGAAGCGGGCACCACCTTCGTCACCTGCCACTTCGGAGGATGGGATCACCACTGGGATCTTAAAAAGGGAATGGAGAACTATTTGCCGAAGGTCGATCAAGCCATTTTCGGATTGTTTACCGATTTGGCGACTCGGGGCCTGTCGGATCGAGTCTTAGTCGTGGTCTGTGGCGAGTTCAGTCGGACACCCAAAATGAACAACGGGGGCAATGGCGGCGCACCGATGAGCATGGGTACTCCCGGCCGCGATCATTGGGGTAACGCCATGTTTTGCTTGCTGGGTGGCGGTGGCTTAAAAGGTGGCCAAATAGTTGGCTCGACCAATGAACGGGGCGAGACGCCGAAAGATCGCCCAGTGCGTCCCGGCGACATCCATCACACCATCTATCATGTCCTGGGTGTGGATCCAGCAATCCACTTCCCAGACCACGCTGGTCGACCAACTCAAGCTGTCGATCATGGAAATGTGATCACCGAGTTGATCTGATCTGATCGGTTTATTCATGGTTCTCATGAAGGCTTGAAAGGCAATTTTTGAAGTTGCGCATTTCGACTTCAAAAGGGTGCCACTGGCAGCCGCCGGTGTGGGTTACGATAGCCAGAAACGCTCATTCGGCGGCAAGCCAGTGCGTGAATCCGAACAAGGTTAGGGACGAGGAAAGAGTTTTCATCGTTGTCTTTGGATCGCACCTGAATTCAGATCGCGACCAGCTTCGGCACTGGCCTGCCGGAGAAGGGAGCGTTATCGCAAGGGTTCACGGTGAGTGACGTAGTAAACGCCATCCTGCTTGCCAGGGTGGTTTAACGGCCTGTGCACTACTTTGACTGTCCCAAGTTTTGGATTGATGTAAGTCGCAATTCAAAAACGAGTAATGCCGGATGCCGGCGCACGCTCGAATTGTGAGAGAACTACCCGACATTTTCGAACGGTCGCTTCTACGCTGAGGATTCGACCGCTAGTAACTATCGATCAACAATCGACGCGTCATGTGCAGTCTAATTGTGATAGCGTCATCAAACTGTTTCGCAATGATCGGATACGTTTCAAAACTACTTGGAAGAGTCGAAGTAGTGCAAAGGCCGTTAAACCACCCCGGCAAGCGGGATGGCGTTTGGACCACCGCGGGACGACGCCTATGGGAAGGCCGATCAGGCAGTCGTTAGGGACAGCTTTCGGATGGAGAGAGAATTGTGATCGAAAATGCAAATTAAAGAATGCAAAATGAAAAGTGCAAAGTGAAAAATGATTTCGAGAACGCGCAGACCTAACGCTACTTTTCATTATGCATTTTGCACTTTGCACTTTTCACTTTGCATTCCTTATTTCACATTGCGCATCAGTCACAGCACGTGCTCCGCCGGATCACACGCCCTTCGACACTCGTTCGTCGGGTCTTAGGGACGTGCCACCCGACCCCATCTGCCTCACTGACTGCCAGTGGCATATTCGAATTCGCCAACAATTTTTTTTCACACTATTGACAACGCACCATCTGTACTAATAATGCTAATACAGTTGAGGCTGTGCTATGGAATTTCAAATCAGTCCATCAAGTCGCGAACCCATCTACCGCCAACTAGCGGGTCAGATCCGGGAGGGCATCGCCACAGGCAAGCTGGCCTGTGAAGAAAAGTTGCCGTCGGTCCGGGAACTATCGCGAACTCTGGTTGTCAATCCGAACACGATTGCGCGGGTGTATCTAGAGTTAGAGCGTGAGGGAATACTCAATACACGCCCTGGTCTGGGT
>JANNPR010000121.1:0-2048 GCA_031400345.1 Planctomycetota bacterium
TCGGAAGTCGTCGCGTCTTCACCAACGCGGATGGCGACGAGGCTCAAGTCTTGACGTTTGAGAGCCGTTTGTAAGTCGGCCAATGGCGCCCAGATTTCGGATTCAAAGGATGCACCGCCAGCACTGAATCGTCCGCTAATCGTCCAAGGACGACCATCGAAATGAATGGACTGTCCCAGTTGTAATCGCTCGGAGTCGCAACCGAGTTTTGCGGATGTGAGCCGTCCAACCAAGATTTCACCCGGGCCCGGCCAGTCCCCTTCGATCATCTGCACCTGACGCCGCAAGAGTGGTGCAGCAGGGGTCACGCCGCGTACGATTCCGAACATGCCGGGACCGTCGAGATCGGTCTGCACCCTGGTCCCGATATACATTTCGGGCGAGACATAAGTTACGCCGAATCGGCGGTCGATCCCTTCGAGGCTGGCGGATAATAAGGACGCCGTCCTGGCGGGGATGGCAGAGTTTTCGATATCCGCAGACGCTCCGATCGAATAGACCAGTACTACTCGCGGATCGCCGCTCACGGCGAGCGACTTTTCAAGCCCGCGGATGAAACCGACAACCACAAGCACCAGCAATACGACGGTCGCCAGCGCCGCCAGCGTCAAGCCGCTACGCGTTGGTCGACGAAACAGATTGCGGATGCCGTATTCCCACGGCAGCAAACGAATTCGTATCACGTTCAATCTCGCTCTCGTGAACACTAAAAGACTGACCCGGACTATGGAAGCCTGACTATGGAGGCGTGACTCGCAAGCGAAGGAAGTCGCGATAATGCCTTCGTTTGCAGCTCGGGCCAAATAGTTGGTGATCCGTGACCGAGCTTTTTACGCGACAAATGGACATGGCCGAATGATGCTACGAGGCTGCGCAGCGTCTTCGTGTCCAACGCGATGGTAGCGTTGCAACGTCAGATCAAGAACGAGAGATTCACAATCCGCACCTGCCTACCGCTCATGACGAGAGGTGGGACATCGGCGTTTATTGTCATTCGCTCAGGCATGAGTGATTCGAGCTGTGACGCCGAATCGAATGCCAGCACCCAATGAGAGAACAAAAGCAGCGTAACCACTGGAGTACGTCCCACTGCATCGACCAAAGTCCCCGCGCAAAAGCACGGTCGGCCGTCCTGATCGGGTCCATGACGGTCCTGGGACCGACCCTCCGTGGGATCGTGCGGCCCCCGACACCGATCACAGCATGCCACGCTCCCGGCTTTGATTGCTTGGTCATTCGCCGCGACCGCTCGAGCGAAACAACTGAGGGGACAGATCAAAACTGCGGCGATAAGTACGTGTACGAGCAAGGTTTTCATGGCCGTATTTAAGAAAACGTCCGGTTCGGTACTGCACTTACTTTTACTCCCAACGCGGCTTCGCTACAACCCCAGACTGGTTCACCGTTAGTATTGCCCGTAAGGGTGGGCTTGCGCTCGCTGCGCGAGCATGTCCCAACCTACGGGGATCGCGAGCGTCAACGCAAACCGGGTCAGCCCGCAGTGTTGTGGGGTGGTACAAGCGAAGCGTGGGCCCACCAATGATCGGAAGGCGGTGCAAATTCGTTCCCGTTTTTCCGTGCCCACTAATCATTCGTGGGTCATCACTCGCCGCGCGACCTCGTCCCAACCTACTAGTCCGACCGCGTCAAATTGTTGGGTGCAGTCGTCCGTGTGCCACTTCAGGCAGCCGCCGGAGTTGACATGGTCATTCGACGACGGACATTCGGCGGCAAGCCAGTGCTGAAGTCAATTTGCCCAATGATGTTCAGCACTGGCACGCCGCCGAAAAGGCCTTGCTGGCCTCAATGCCAAACTACTCGGCATGCGTCGTTCGTTGCCTGATTCTCAATCCAGGACTTGCCATCACCGGCCTTTCGCCAGACCACACGCCCTTCGACCCTCGTTCCTCGCGTTGTAGTAGGCACACTCCGTGTGCCGTTACGGCACACGGAGTGTGCCTACTAAAACGCGTGGAACGAGGGTCGAAGGGCGTGTGGTCTGGCGAAAGGCCGGGGATGGCAAGTCCAGGATTGAGTGTGAGGCAACG
>JANNPR010000182.1:0-7706 GCA_031400345.1 Planctomycetota bacterium
CCCGCTCCTCCAACTCGTTCACTTCGATTAGCGGACAGCCTTGATCCGTGATCATCCGCTCCACAGACATTGGATCTTTGAAGCCTACGCCTGTGATCAACGCCACCACAACAGAGTGGCGATCGACCAAGCCGTCGCGCGCCGCTCGTAACGCTCCGGCCACAGACGTCGCCGCTGCAGGTTCACAGAAAATACCCTCTTCGCGGCACAGGCGACGCTGCGCCTCCCACACCTCTCCATCGGTCACCAGGTGTCCTGTACCTCCGGTTGCTCGGCACTCGCGTATGGCATCGTGTCCGTCAATGATATTGGGTACCTGCAACCCGCTTATGGCTGTGCTGCACTTGACGTCTTGCCCTACTTCCAACCCATCACGGAGCGCCCCGGCGATTGTGTTATTTCCCTCCGGCTGAACACATTCGACTCGCGCCAGTTGTTCTATCTTGTTCTGTCGTTTGAGAATCTGAAAGCCTTGGGCGACGGCGACCGAAAGACCTCCGCCACCAGCTTGCGTAAACACGCGGTCAACTCTGCCATTTAGTTGTTCTGCCAATTCGTAAGCAATGGATCGGACGCCGGTCATCCCGGACGGACTGAACTTGAACGCGCTGATCTGAATTGCGGAACCCGGCTGTTGTGACATCTTCACTAGGGCGGCAAAGACACGGGCGCTGACATCCGGCTCCGCACCAAATCCCCGGACGCGAAAAATGTTCGCTCCGTAAGCCAGCATTTGCTGCAACTTGCCTGCAGGAGCAGCTTCCACGATGGCTATTTGACAATCGATTCCAGCCGCTGCGCAATAGGCGGCTAAGGCCGCTCCCGTATTGCCGCTAGACGTAGCAATGCACCGGCGTTTTCCTGTCGCCAACATGTGAGAAATCGCGCAAGCTGCAAATCGATCTTTATATGAGCCACTGGGATTAGACGAGTCCAACTTGAAGTACAGGTTATCCAATCCCGCCTCCCGCCCAATGCGGCGGGAACGGACCAAAGGGGTTGAACCTTCCCCGAGTGTAATCCGAAAATTTTTGGGCACAGGATCGATGCTATCCGCCCAGCGCCAAATACTCATGGCTGTCTCTCGACAAAATTTGGCTGACGACTTGGAACGGGTAGGCCGGCGACTTGACTGTCGTTGTAGCTACCGATGTATCGACTCGCAATATCGCCAGGCGTAAGGACGCGGAGCTTTGTGATAATGGCCGCGCGTGCGACAATATTTCATTCGCAGATCCGGTTGGCCAAATACTGGTTTCCACCTATACTTTCATTAAGTTGAAGACCAAACTTAAGATCGACCCCGAGCTGTTGCAACCAAGGTAGTATCATGGCCAAACAAGGCCCTCGCAAGAAGTTGCCAAAGGAATTGGCGGTTATTAACGCCGATAACTGTACGGGGTGTGAGTCTTGTCTAGAAGTTTGTCCCGTAGATTGCATTAACCTGCTGACGCTCGATCGGGGCGTCAAGGGAGTGCAATCCTGGTGCGAAATCGACCTGGAACGTTGTGTGGGGTGTGAAGTCTGCGTGCATATCCCGCAGAAAAAGTCAAACCCCTACGAGCTAACGGTATGCCCTTGGGACGCTATCGAAATGGTTTCCACGGAATTAGTGGCCACGCACGTGGCACGTATCGGCGGGCCGCCCGAGTACATCAAAGCCAACTGGGATCGCCTCGTGGGTACGGCTCAACATCAGCCAGAACACAAGGCTACCGCTCGATAGCACACGGACCCGAAATGGTTGGTCAGCCAGACTGATTTGGTCAACTCGGGTGATTGGTCAACTCGGGTCGCTTGGCGCATTTCATTTGCCTTCCACCTTTTTCAGGCAGAGTTGCAGATATCGAATGCTGTCTCGCGCCAACGCTTCGACGCCCGGTTCGTAATCAAACACTTCCACGGAGACCCACCCGGAATAGTTGACGTCGCACAGGGCTTGCAAGATTGGCACGAAATCGACGTCGCCCATTCCCGGTCCTCGCCGGTTTGCATCATTAGCGTGAAAGTGTTCCATGAAGTCCGCGTGGTCGTGAATGAGCTGCGGGATCGGTGTGGACTCGGTGGACATCGCTTTCACATCCAAATGCAGTCGACATTTTGGTGAGTCAACCAGTTGCACAAGTTCCACTCCTGACTTCGCAGTCAGCAAGAAATCGCCCTCTTGCGGACCGAGTGGCTCGACGGCCAACGTAACGTCGCAAGACTCCAAGGTTGGCATAGCCTGTCGCAATACCTCGGCCGCATACCGCATCGCCTGTTGGTGAGAAACGCCCGGGAGCAAATTTCGTTGCTTGGGCGAGCCCAACACCATAATTCTGCCACCCAGGTCACTGCATAATCGCGCTAATTCGCCCAGGTATTCGGCGGTACGACGCTGCACGTCCAATTCGGGGCTCGTCAGGTAATAACCCTCGGTGAACGCCAACAACCAATGCAAACCGATCATCTCCAGGCCAGCTTGCTCGATCTGTCGACGTACTTCCGTCCGCCGTGCAGCTGAAATCTGGTGGGCATCCTTATTCAGTGTGAAAGGGGCAATCTCCAGCCCTGTGTAACCGCATTCACGCGCTAAGGCGAAGGCGCGGTCAAATGGCCAGTCCAGGAAGGTTTCATTGCAGATGGCGAATCTCATGACTTTCGATCTCCGTGCCACGACGTTATCGATCTTGGCAACCAAATACAACCGGGACAGCAGCCCACCAGCATCTTTCCGAATCCGCAAACTCGGCCGCATCGAGATCGGTGATCAGATCGCCAAAAACACCCCCGTAGCCCGCTCAAATTCCCAGTTCAAACAACAATCGTCTTGACTACTGTTGTCTAGACTCCTACTGTATAACCATGGCGGCAACGAGCAACAATCAGGCACCCCGGTCGGCGGCAAATCGCTTCGATTCGCTCGCACAAGAAGCGTATCTCAATATCTGGCGAACCTACGATCGGCTTAAGGCAGTGGAAGACGAACTGTTCGGCGGCCGAGATTTATCGGCTCAGCAGTACAACGCCTTACGTTTGTTACAGGTTGCGCATCCCGGAAGCATGCAAACGTCGGCGTTGGGAGCCAAACTGATCTCCAGAGCGCCAGACATGACTCGCTTGCTGGACCGGCTGGAAGATCAGGGTTTGGTCTGGCGGGAACGACGCCGCGAGAATCGCCGCGTGGTGGAAGTGGGTATTACTTCAGAGGGATTGCGAATGTTGG
This sequence comes from Planctomycetota bacterium, assembly GCA_031400345.1. Taxonomy (GTDB): domain Bacteria; phylum Planctomycetota; class Planctomycetia; order Pirellulales; family Pirellulaceae; genus JANNPR01. Next base: position 3,206 of record JANNPR010000182.1, read on the forward strand.
ATGAAATTGCGTCTGCGGTTGAAGCGTGCCACGAACGGCAACTGGGCCATTTGAGTGACAAACAGTTATTGGAGCTGATTTCGTTGCTCTCCCTGGCCCGCGAACCGCATGAGAATGCAGACAGTCTTTGGGCTCCGAAACGCGAAAAGGCGTGACTCACAAGTGGCTGAGGTCGTCCGCCGTAACGATCCAAGCTTATTGATCCAAGCGAATTGATATAAGGAAAACGGAATGCAACGCGATTCCAGCTGTGACGTGGTGGTAATTGGTGGCGGCCCTTCGGGTTCCACCGCCGCGACATTGATCGCACAGAGCGGGCGCAAGGTGCAACTTTTCGAACGGGAAAAGTTTCCTCGGTTTCATATCGGTGAATCGCTTATTCCTGAAACGTATTGGGTACTCAAACGGCTAAACATGCTGCCTAAACTACGCAGCAGCCACTTCATAAAAAAATACAGTGTCCAATTTGTGTCGTCCAGCGGGCGGCTATCGGAACCGTTTTACTTCTGCGAGCACAAGCCGCATGAAGCATCTCAGACGTGGCAAGTCCGGCGAAGCGAATTCGATCACATCATGCTGGAAAACGCTCGCGAGCATGGTGCCGATGTTCAAGAAGAGGTTCGAGTTCTAGAAGTCTTGTGGGAGGGAGATCGGGCTGTCGGAGTAAAAGTTCAGGACACTTCCGGTAACAAAAAAGACGTCCGCGCCCAGGTGGTCGTCGACGCGAGTGGCCAAAGTTCCATGATTATGGACCGACTGAAACTGCGTGAATGGGATCCTGTGTTAAAGAAAGCGGCGCTTTGGACGTACTGGGAAGGGGCCTTCCGCGACACGGAACGCGACGAAGGCGCCACCATGGTCTTACAAACCAAGGGAAAAAACGGCTGGTTCTGGTATATCCCATTGCATGACAACATTGTCAGCGTGGGTGTCGTGGCCGGCTACGACTATCTGTTCAAGAGCCGTGAAAACAAAGACTACGAAACGATCTACCGAGAAGAAGTTAACCTCTGCCCAGGATTGCAACCGCGAATCGCGAACGCTCGTCAAGTCACCCAGTTTTTCGCGGCAAAAGAATACTCCTACCGTTCCCGGCGAGCGGCGGGTGATGGCTGGGTGTTAGTGGGCGACGCCTTCGGCTTCTTGGACCCACTATATTCGTCTGGAGTTCTATTGGGCTTGAAATCCGGACAGCTCGCAGCCGACGCCATAGTGGAAGGGCTGGAGAAAGCAGATACATCCGGCGCACAGCTCGGTAAGTGGGAGCCAGATTATGTGCGCGGCATGGATCGTATGCGACGTTTAGTGTGCGAATTCTATGACGGCTTCAGCTTCGGGGGTTTTGTGCGACGCCATCCCGAGTATAAAGGTCATTTGACCGATCTCCTGATTGGTGACCTTTGGAAGGATAGCCTTGACGAGGTTTTTGTATTAATTGACGTCATGAAGTCCGAAAAGGCTGCCGCAGCGAACACAGAGGACGAATCGGTCGAACCAGCGCTAACCTAATGCACTACAACGTGGCGGCCTGCAATCCGGCGGTGACGATCTCAAGAAACTCGCGAGCGCGGCGCGCCAAAGCGTCTACACCCTCGGCGTTTTTGGGCCGTGAAACGAGCGGCGCAAAAATGTTCTCGCAACAAAGAGGCACACTCCGGCCAGTCCAGGCAACCTCGTGCAGCAATTTAAAGTGGTCGATTTCACCGAATCCCGGGCCACAGTCTTCGTCCTTCGGAAAGTTGCGGTGGTCCTTGATACAGAAACTACGAACTTCGGCTGCGCATTTCTTGATGTCAGGAATCGGATCGACATTAAGGTAGTCCATGACATTCCCGGCATCGTAGTTAACCTTCACCCCGGCATCATTTACCTCTCGCGTAATTTCTGCACAGGCCAGGCCGGTGCCCGTTTCACCACCGTGTTGTTTGATGACTATCATTACACCCTGATCGCGGGCGATGGGGCCAAGCTCCTTGAGCCGTTTGACCCACAGCCTTCGGTTGCCCTCCTGGGTGTGACCGAACGTCAATAACTGAGGTATGCCTGCGGCAGCTGCTTGGCGAATGCGGTTCGTCAATACTCTCACGGCGTCGTTCGCCTCAGGGTAGATTCCCGAAAACATCATCAGGGGTGGGATCCCGAGGTCCCGGCAGCGATTGCCCAACTCCTTCGCCGCGTCGGCGGGTGCGTCTTCGGCGATGACCGGAGTCATTCGTCCCACTTCATCTTTGTGACTGGTTCCCCATGCTACAAATGCGTAGCCCGCTGACTTGATCCCCGTCAAAGCGCGTTCTAAGGAAAACTGCGAATACGGCAGCGTCATGCAGGCGATTTGAAAAGTCGTAAGCTTTTTTTTATCATCCCACGCTAAGATCGCGGCGTCATCCGTGGATAGCGCCGCTAGGCCGACCACAGAGCCCTGAAGAAATGCGCGACGACTTGGGATGTGCTGAATCATTCCACAACTGCGTGCTACACAAACTTGGTGACACCCGGCATGGGAATGTCCGGCGTTGGGATCGGGCCCCACTCGTATTTTTTCGGAGTAAGGTCTTCCTGCGAGTTCATTGCCTGCTCCCAAGTAATCGACTGGCCGGTATACGTCGCCATACGACCCATGATGGCCAGCAGGGTACTCTTTGCCATGTACTCGCCGTTATTGATAGGCTTGCCACTACGGATACTGGCGAATAGTTCGTCATGTTCCGTTTGATAGAAACTGTCCTCGATTCCGCGATTGTCATACTTCCACTGCGTTTCCCCCGAGATGGACGGCTTTCCTTCGCGAAGTTCAGCAGTTCCTTTGGTACCGGTGGCGTAGGCACAGATGTCGCTGTGGCAGCCAGGCTGCTGACGGCATTGGGCGAACAGTTTGGTTCCACCGGCATAGTCGTATATCACTGCGTGATGATCGTAAATGTTGCCGTATTCGGCCGCGGTGCGAATCTGCCGCCCACCCGTGCCGATGGCGCGGACCGGATATTCGCCTTGCATGATCCAGGAGCACACGTCGAGCAGGTGCACATGCTGTTCAACATTAAAGTCACCGGAGAGCCAAGTGAAGTAATACCAGTTGCGCATCTGCCAATGCATGTCCGTCCAATCCGGTTGCCGCGGTTTTATCCACAGCGGTCCGCGGAAGTCATTGGCTTGCATAGTATGAATGCTTCCAATGGCCCCATCATGCAGACGAGATATCACTTCCCCGAATCCGAGCGAATAACGGAGGCACAGTCCGGAAACGACGGACAGCTGTTTCTTGCGAGCCTCTTCGCACGTGGCCAGCACGGAACGTACGCCGGGAGCGTCGACGGCAACGGGCTTCTCGGCAAAAACATGCTTTCCCGCGTCTATTGCAGCTTTTAGATGCCGGGGACGAAAGTGAGGAGGTTCACACAGCAAGACAACGTCCACGCCGCTATCGATGACCTTCAAGTAGGCATCAAACCCGACAAAACTTCGCTCCGGTGCGACGTCAATTTTGGCGGCAATCTCCGGATCCTTTTTTAGGTTAGCGAGGCTACTATTCAAGCGGTCTTGAAAGGCGTCGCCCATCGCAACTAATTTCACATGTGGATCCGCCCGAAGCGCCTGCGATGCGGCGCCGGTACCTCTCCCACCGCACCCAATCAAGCCGACTCGCAATACATCGCTACCGGCTGCATGTGCAGCACGTTTAATCGACAGTTCCGCCGCGACGCTCGCTCCGACGAGTGTGGCAGACGTTTTCAAAAAACGGCGTCGTGACGATTTGTCGCTGATGGATAGAGACTCAGTCATGGGATCTTTCTCCATGGAACGTCGGTATGTTTATATCCCGAAATTGTAGACGGTTCATTCGGCAGTGTGTAGTCGGCAGTCGGCAGTCGGCAGTCGGCAGTCGGCAGTGGGCAGTGGGCAGAAAATTCTGGATTCCATCGTCCATTGCCATGCTTCTTGACCGGACGGATCGGACGGATTTGATTATGACGTCGTCGAGCATGGTCGCGCCACAGCACAAGCTGGCAACGGCCCAGCAGCGCGGCGGCGCGGAAAAACGGAAAATCCGGTACAACAATGATGTGTGTTAAAGCCAGACGTTTGTAGGACCGGGGCAGTCACAATAATACCGGAAATTCTCCCGAACCCCGAACCCTAAACCCCGAACCCAGGCCTTTTTACTAGCACTATCCAACAAATTACGGGGCCTGGGAAAAGTGGGGAACGGAACGGCCGGGTTTTGCCAGGCGTTTTAAATCAACGGTACAACGAGCGGTTTCGAACTAGCTGAAGTCATCTCAGTCACGCGCAAATAGTTGTCGGCGGGAACGCGCGAAATGGTCGTTAATGCCTTGTTTGTTGCACTTTTCGATGCTAGTACAAAGGCCTGCCACTAACCACTAACCACTAACCACTAACCACTAACCACTAACCACTGACCACTGACCACTGACCACTGACCACTGACCCCTTAACCCTTAACACTTAACCGCGAACCCTACCAATGGTCCGTTTCATTCAC
>JANNPR010000190.1:0-2546 GCA_031400345.1 Planctomycetota bacterium
ACGAACCAAGACACTCGAATGCGCTGCGCTTTGCGTGGTCTGCTGAAGTTTAAGGAAGGTGTTAACGGCGGACCCATCGTGATGGATGAAGTCGAACCGGCAGCCGAAATCGTCAAGCGTTTCTGCACGGGTGCGATGAGCTTCGGTTCGATTTCGGCGGAAGCTCACGAGACGTTGGCCATCGCGATGAATCGAATGGGTGGCAAAAGCAATACCGGCGAGGGTGGTGAGGACTCGGAACGATTCAAGCCGTTGCCGAATGGAGATTCCAAGCGCTCGGCCATCAAGCAAGTTGCGTCTGGCCGATTCGGCGTGACGATCTGGTATTTGGCGAATGCTGACGAGCTACAAATCAAGATTGCCCAGGGTGCCAAGCCGGGCGAAGGCGGCGAGTTGCCCGGCAAGAAGGTCGACGAGAATATCGCTCGCATTCGTTTTTCGACCCCAGGCGTGGGACTCATCAGTCCGCCACCGCACCACGACATCTATTCCATCGAGGACCTGGCGCAGCTTATCCACGACTTGAAAAATGCGAATCCTTCAGCGCGCGTGAGCGTAAAGTTGGTTTCTGAAGTCGGTGTCGGCACGGTTGCTGCGGGTGTGGCCAAGGCCCACGCCGACCATATTCTGATTTCAGGTGACGTCGGTGGTACGGGTGCGTCTCCGCTGACGAGTATCAAGCACGCCGGCCTTCCTTGGGAATTGGGGATCGCCGAGACTCACCAGACCTTGGTATTGAATGATCTGCGCAGCCGGGTTGTGCTACAAACCGATGGTGGCATTAAGACGGGGCGCGACGTTGTGATGGCGGCCTTGTTGGGAGCCGAAGAAATCGGTTTTTCCACTGCACCGTTGATTACTCTCGGTTGCATTATGATGCGAAAGTGTCATCTCAACACGTGTCCTGTCGGAATCGCGACACAGGACCCGGTGTTGCGTCAGAAGTTTACCGGCAAGCCGGAACATGTCATCAATTACTTATTCATGGTCGCCGAAGATGCGCGACGCGTCATGGCACAGCTTGGCTTCCGCAGTTTTATTGAAATGATCGGCCGCGTCGATGTGTTGGATGCCGTTCAGGCCATCAACCATTGGAAGATGGACGGGTTGGATTTGTCGCCCATACTGTTGCCTGCGAAACGGACCAGTGATGCAGTCGAGGTACGATGGACTAAGCCACAGGATCACGGTCTCAAGTTTGCCTTGGATAACCAATTGCTGGATCTGGCGAAGCCTGCTCTAGAACGGGGCAAAGGTCTGCGTATTGAATTACCCATTCGCAACACCAACCGTACCGTTGGTACGATGCTCAGCCATAACGTCGTAAAGAAATGGGGTGAAAAAGGCTTACCGGAGGGAACGCTCCACATTAAGTTCACCGGTTCCGCAGGACAGAGCTTCGGTGCGTTCCTCGCGGGTGGAATCACCTTGGAACTGGAGGGGGACGCCAACGACTACGTTGGAAAAGGACTTTCGGGGGGCCGATTAATCATCTATCCGCCGCGTGACTCGACGTTCGTTCCCGAGGATAACATCATCGTCGGAAATGTGGTGTTGTACGGTGCGACTTTCGGGCAGGCATTTTTCCGCGGCCGGGCAGCGGAGCGATTTTGTGTTCGCAACAGTGGAGCTTGGGCGGTTATTGAGGGGGTCGGCGATCACGGCTGTGAATACATGACAGGCGGTCGGGCGGTCATTCTCGGACCGACTGGACGTAACTTTGCAGCCGGCATGTCAGGCGGAATCGCCTATGTACTCGATGAGCTAGGCGACTTCAACTTGCGATGCAACATGGGTACGGTCGAGCTGGAAAAAGTGGAAGTCGAAAACGATATTGCCGAGCTGCTAGAGATGATCGAACTTCATGTCAAGTCTACCGGATCGGGTGTAGCACAGAGGCTGCTCGATGACTGGCCGCTCTCATTAGAACGTTTTGTTAAAGTCATGCCAACCGATTACAAGCGGGTGTTGGCCGATCGCACGAGTCATGACGAAGAGATTGAGTCCACAGTCCATGAAGGCGTGTCGAGCGGTTCGCCGCGAACGAATTAAGTTCGAGAATACCTCGTTTAACCCGAGCCGAAGGCGACGGCTTAACCGAACGATGGTAGCTTAGTTCGCCGTTGGTGTTTCGTAGGGCGGTAGAACCTCGCCGTCGGCTCAGGGTTAAACGAATGCAGAAGTTGCGGAGTGAACTTGATGGGTAAACCGACTGGTTTTAAAGAGTATCCGCGGAAGCCCGTACCGTACCGTGCACCGTTGATCCGCATGCAAGACTTCAGGGAGATCTTTGCGGAACCAGAGGAAGAACATTTGCGCACCCAGGGCGCACGATGCATGGATTGCGGAGTACCGTTTTGCCAATCATCACATGGTTGCCCGATTGATAATTTGATTCCCGAGTGGAATGACTTGGTGTTTCACGGACGCTGGCAAGAGGCCTTGGACCGTCTCCACAAGACTAACAATTTTCCGGAGTTTACTGGTCGAACTTGTCCTGCCCCATGCGAAGGGGCCTGTGTGCTGGGGATCATCGAACCGGCGGT
>JANNPR010000193.1:0-1690 GCA_031400345.1 Planctomycetota bacterium
TCAAACGAGGCCGAAACAATCCCGATCAGTTCGCGTTACGAATTCGCGAGCGGCTTGATTCGTGGCAAACGCGAATGGCAATGCAACGTGACACGATGTCGACCAGCGGAAACGGCGCCATGCTCGGCATATTTCGGCCTCGTTTGGACTCCGATTGTCAATGAACATTTCCTCTCGGCCCATGGATCGCCCGTGACCGTTACCCAGGGCGGCGTTCACGGCTTACGCCGTGAACTTGCCCTGGGCTAACTTATCTGCTGGGGCTTCGCCCCGAATACACTGAAGCCGGGAAACGGAATAAAAACAAACTCGGGCTGAATGCATTTTGTGATCTTGACTCGCACAAACTGCGCAGGCCAGGGTGGGACAAGCGGCGGTCCGTTTGTCCGACCCTACAAAAGATTCACAAGTTCCTCCTCGTCCGTCGCCAAAGGAATCGATGGTATTCATCTAGACGGTCCTTATCAGCGCTGATAGGCCGGCAGAAAGTGCATATAGATTTCCAGGATCAGCGAGGCCATCGATGTCGAATAGATCTTGTTCGGGCCCACGGCGGCTTCTGTCTCGGCGGAACCCGGCGACAAGTCCCAGCTTCCATCGGAATTCTGCTTTTCAAGGAGCAGTTCGCGGACGCGGGGGTGCCACTCGTTCCACGAATTGCCCCCCGCCTGGTACTGGGCCTGAATGGCGTAATAGTGAAAGTAGTAGAAGTACGTGATGGACGGGGTTGTCCATTGCACGGGCAACTGGTTCAGGACGGTGAGCGACGGGGCGATGGTGGGATCGTCATAACGGCCGAGCAACTGCAGGGAAATGATTCCCGCGGCGGTGGTCTGCGCTCCCGCGCCAGGCCCCTGGTAGCCGAATCCGCCGGTCGGCGCCGCGCAGGTCTTGACGTAGGCCACGGCCTTGTCGATGGTCTGCACGGGAACCTCGATCTCTGCGTTGTTCGCGGCGCGGAGCGCCACAATCTGCATGACGGTTACGCTTAAGTCCTGATCTCCAGGCGTCGGCGCATAACGCCAGCCACCAGCAGGAGACTGCACCTTCACGATCAGGTCCACCGCCTTGCGGAGCTTTTCCTCGAGCAGCGGATCGGGGTCCATGCCATACAGCTCGGCGCAAGCCAGCGTGCACAACCCATGCTCGTACATCGTGGTACCAAGGAACCCGGCGTCGTTTTGGTGCCGCAGCAAATTTTGTTTTCCAAGGTCCAGTTTTTCGCTGTAGGGACCGCGCCCGGGCACATGTCCGCGACCGAGCATCGCCAGGGTTGCGAGGGCGTTAATCGCCTGCCCCGTGTGCCAGGAGCCGTCCGGGTTCTGCTTGCTGGTGATGTATTTAATGGAACGGTCCAGGGCCACCGTCACCCGTTCCACAACTTTGCTCTCCGTGAGCGGGGCGGCGTTGGGCCCCCGGGCGGGTTCCTGGGCCGAGAGACCACTGTCGAATCCAAAACAACCGGCGATTGCAAGTATCACCACGCACATGCGCAATCGTCGAGTGCCACCTGGCACTGCGCGAGCCGTTTCAGCTGCACACGCCCTTCGAACGCTCGTTCCTCGCGTTTCAGGGACGTGCCACCCTGGGTCGCGCAGTTTGGTCCGGTCAATAGAAATTGCATTTATCCTATTTTTGTTCCTCGACAGAATTGCGATAGCGTTGTGCTTGTAAGCAGGATGGACGTTCC
>JANNPR010000272.1:0-3045 GCA_031400345.1 Planctomycetota bacterium
TCGGCGTCGAGGAATTGAGTGTACCATCGAAGGCAAAACACCCTTGGATGTTAAGATCACGATCAACACGCACTACAACGGTACGTTCCTGGAACCGTTCGGCGAACGGTCACAACGCGGCTACGGTATTGAAGTTTTGGAGCGGTTTGTCCGCGAGGTTGGATACGTCGAATTTGGCGGGCCGGACGCGGATCGGCAATCGCGGCTCCGGGAAGTACAAAGCCTAGCCTACAACGATCTTTCAGCGGATCGCCAAGTAGTAGCCGCAGTTCAGGCGATGGAGGCGATCCTGGCAAAGCATGCCGACGGTGAACCTAATTGTGTTGTCAATGTCAACGATGGAAATGGCGGTCTGGTGTTGTACGTACCAGGTAGCGAGCAGCCACAAGTGCTCTACAAGCCGCACGTTTAATAGTCAACTCGAACACTGTCAATATTTACGGTCGCTTTAACGTTCGCTCAAACCCGTTGGCCACCGCAACGTCGAGAAAAAGCGCGATGCACATCGAACATGCAGGAGAACAGCAGTCCAACGATTTTCGCCGCCGAGCGGTGGATATTGAACCGTTGGCATTACGCACCTACACCCCCTCGATGGCGATTATCAAAAAGAGCGCTGGGAGTTATCATTGGACGATCGAAGGTCGCAAGCTGGCTGATTTTAGTTCGGGTGTGTTGGTGGCAAACCTAGGACACAACCCGGTCCGCTGGTGGTCTCGCGTTCTGCAATACATGGGACTGACGGATCTTCCGCGCTCCGGCGACTTTTTTCCCGCGGCTCCTCTGACCTCCTATAACGCTGCTACCGACATCGAAGTTTTAGCCTGCGAGCGCCTGCTCAAAAACCTCCGCGCCCAACCGGGCGGACGCCGGTTGGAACAAGTGATGTGGTCGGCCAGCGGCAGTGAAGCTGTTCAAAAGGCAATTTGGGCAGCCTTAACGTATGATCCGAAACGAGATGTGATCCTGGCGACTCGTCACGGTTTCCACGGCAAAAAGGGCTTGGCTGGTGCAGTCACGGGCGCGGAGACCGATAAGGATCGGGATCCGCGGGTGCACTTCATCAGCTTTCCAATGGAAGAATGTCGCGATGTCGAACGCCGTAAACAGACGTTGGACCTTTCGCCGTATGAACAGGAACTGAAAGAACTTTCGCAAAAATTCGGAGGTCGAATTAGCTGCCTGATCACCGAGCCTTACCTGGGTGGTGGTGGCTCCTTTCATCCGCAGCCCGAATATCTTCAGCTGCTCGAACGGTTCTGTCGCGAACATAAAGCGGTATTCATTTTAGATGAGATCCAAGCCAACTTTGGTCGAACAGGTCCCATGTATGCGTTCACGCGCTACGGTGTTGAACCCGATATGGTTTGTCTAGGGAAGGGGCTGGGAAACGGAGTTCCCGTGAGTGCGGCAGTTGGCCGCGCCGATCTTTTCGCTACTCTCAATTACGGAGAAGGTTCCGACACCTGGAGCGGAAATCCGTTAGCCTGCGCAGCGGTATTGGCGACCTTAGACGAATTTGAAACTACGGACGTGTTGGCTCGCGGACAGGAGTTGTCTGAGGTAATTGAAAAGGGCCTACTCCGTTTGAAAGAGACCAAATTAGTTTCCAACGTGCGCGGCGAAGGTTGCGTATGGGGTATTGAGTGCCAAAAGATCGGCAGCCATGCCGCCGAAGAGGTCGCGATCGCCTGTGTAAATGCCTGCTATCGGGGCGATCCCTTAGGACGCGCCATCCACCTATTGGGCGCTTTAGCAGGAAAAGTGATCCGCATCAGTCCTCCATTGATCATGCCACCCGCTGAGGCTCAAGATTACCTCGACGCCATGTTCGTCATTTTCTCCGCCCTTCGGGGAAAGCTATTTCGATAGCGATCGATGGAAGCCGTTAAGTAAGTACGAACTCTACGTTTTCGTGCCCAGTCCTTTGGTCAGCGCCATGAACGCCGACTCCAGGTTAAGTTCTTCCTCACGAAACAGGGTGATCTTGTGGCCGGCTTGGATCAGCAGGGTTGGTAGGTCGCTGTAATCGGTTACACCTTCCCTGAGCGTGACAACAAGATGGTCCGGCTTCACATCGAGTGAGGCCACGTCGGCATGCTGCTGCAGGAGCTTCGCTGCCGAATCGGGATGCGTTCTGACCCCAATGTTCAAAATCGTTTGGCGCCTTACTTGTTTCATGACGTCCGCTACCGTTGCATTCACGGACATGACGCCACAGTCAATGATTCCGACTTTATTACAAGTGTCGGCTAGCTCGGGGAGAATATGGCTGGAAACGACAATTGTTTTCCCCATGGTGCCGAGTTTTCTTAGTAAGGCGCGCATTTCGATCCGAGCTCGCGGGTCGAGTCCGCTAAGCGGTTCGTCCAACAGTAGCACTTGGGGATCATGCAGAAGCGTTCTCGCGAGTCCGAGGCGCTGCGTTTGACCTCGTGATAGCGTGTGGGCATAAGCATCGCGTTTAAAGTCGAGATCGACCAAATTCAACATTTCATCGCAACGGCGCCGTCGCTCGGCCCCTTTAATCCGATACGTGGCCGCGAAGAATTCAAGGTATTCGATCACCTTCATGTCGTCATAGACGCCGAAGAAGTCGGGCATGTAACCCACAAGCCGCCGGATTTCTTTGGCTTTGGTGTAGATCGAATTGCCGCAAACGTATGCCTCTCCCCAAGTCGGATTGAGCAACGTTGCAATAATCCGCATGGTGGTCGTTTTTCCCGCGCCATTAGGACCGATAAAGCCAAACAAGTCTCCAGGATCCAATTGCAGATCAATATTATGAATGGCGTACATGTCGCCATATTTCTTCGTCAGTCCAATCGTCTTAATCACAAGTGTGCGGCGCTGCCGCCTCCTTCATTCCGGGTAACGGGACTGCGATCGAGTCACGGGAAATAACGCCCGGTACACGATCCAGTTTTGTCTGTCGTTAGGGTCGATCGGTTTCCCATCAATCAACACTTCGCAAGCGGCGCGATCGTGGCTGCCAACCAGTACGGCCCAATCGGATCGGATGCGAGCGCTGAAATCCAAGTAGGG
>JANNPR010000221.1:0-8999 GCA_031400345.1 Planctomycetota bacterium
GCGCTGGCCGAGCGCTCGCCCAAGAACACGGAATTCAAACACAACGTGGCGTCGAGCCTGAACAACCTCGGCACGCTGTACGCCGACCTCAAGCGGCATGCCGACGCAGAGAAGGCCTACCGCGAGTCGATCAGCATCAACGAGGAGCTGGCGAAAGAGTACCCCGACAACCTTCGCTATTGGCAAGAGTTGCTGCGCGCGCAGACCAATCTCACTAGCCTGTTCACGCAAACCGGGCGTGCGGCGGAAGCCGAAGCGATGTACCGAAAGATTCTCTCGCTGCAAGAGGAACTGATCCGCCGGCAGCCGGAAGTGAAAGCACATCAAATCGGCCGGGCGATGACGCTAGCCCGCGTCGGCGAGCACGCCGAAGCCGCCGCCGCAGCCGACACGCTCGCCGGCGAAACCCCGCCGCAGCCGGACGTCCTCTACAACGCCGCATGCGTCCACGCCGCCTGTGCCGACCGGGTGCGCGCCGACGCCGCGCTGCCAACCGCCGAGCAGGACAAGCTGGCCGAGCAATACGCCGCCCGCGCCATCATCCTACTCCGGCTGGCGCTCGAGAACGGCTTCAAGGATGTGGATCATCTCAAGCAAGACCACGACCTCGATCCATTGCGGTCGCGCGATGACTTCAACGCATTGTTTGATACTGAATAGCCGGAGCGTCGGCGCGAATAGGTTGGGGGCCGGAAAAGGGGATAAGTCCTTGGAAAACTATAAAAGACACCTTGCGCCACGAAGCTTGAGAAGGAAGGAGTCCTTGACGTGGTGTCAGCGTGGACAGTACCAACGGTCCGCAATGGCTACCGCCAACGCTAGGTACAGGACTGCGTTGGCGCGCTCAGAGGCCCGACAAACACATTGCCGAAAGTGCGGCGACCAATTTGGCATTATCAGCAGGACACCGAGTCGCAATTCGGATGTATTCAGGTAATCCGAAGGACGAGCAGTCGCGAACTAGAATCTTTGATCGAATGAGCATCGATCGGGTTGTTGCTGCATCAACGACAGGAACCAGAAAAAAATGGGTTGCAGATGGCAATGGATTCAGTCCGAGAGATTGGATATTAGCCATGAGGGTCCGCTTGGATCCAAGGAGTTGCGTTAATGATCGTTCCTGGTGTTCTTCATCTTGCACTGCGGCAACGCCAGCAACCTGCGCCATGGCATTCACAGTCCAGGGAACTCGTACGGAGCATAAAACGCGAACGATCTCTGGATCGGCGATAAGATATCCCAACCGAAGCCCGGCCAACCCGTAGGCCTTGGTCAAAGAGCGGAGAACGACAATGTTTGGACATCCAAGATCGGCCAACGACTTCGCCTCCCAAACGAATTCAATATATGCTTCATCTACTACGATGAGCGTTTGATCAAACTCGCGAGCCCAGGTCTCAATTGTCACGGACCCCAGCAATTTTCCCGTAGGATTATTGGGATTGCAGAGATAGAGCACGCGGGGGCGGGAGGTGCGAAGCATTTCCGTGACGGTCTCGACAGGAATGGCGAAGCCCGTTTCGACCGTTGCATTGCAGTACAAACACTGTGCTCCCATTAAGACGGCGGAGCGAGCGTATTCTGAATACGTCGGACCAACGATCAACACAGTATCCATCGGCCGTAGATACGCCAACGCAATCAGCTGCACCAATTCACCACTGCCATTGCCTGCGATCAATTCTTCCTCGCTAGTAGCCAGCCGCTTCGCCAGCACACTTCTTAGTTGTTTCGATTCGCGGTCGGGATAGCGGTCCCACGGGATCTGCGTGATTGCCGCAACGGCTATGCCCGATGGACCGAAAGGGTTCACACTGGTGCTAAAGTCGATGATCGAATTCGGATCTATGCCGATCCTTTCCAGTTCGGAGTCATCAAGACTACCGTGAACGGCTTCCGATAACCCGAGAATTTCGATCCTTGGCTTAATCCGCATTGCCGGTTACTGAACCAAAAGGAGAATTGCCGAAAGCGAGACAATCGCAAGGAGCGCCGCGCACCCCAGCATCGATTGTGCTCGAGCGATATCGAAAGAAGCGGGTTGCCGTTGTCCGTCACCCAGCCGGTAATGCCCAATTTTCTCTAATTGTATTCCCAGAACTCCGGCGGCGGCACTCATCGGATGTCCGGCATTTGGACTATCCGTCAAATTTCGGTCTCGAAACCATACATAGACAGCACGCGTCGGTCGGCTTCCGAATACGATTCCGACGACAATGATCAATCCGGCTGTCAATCGCGACGGAACCAGATTGATAAAGTCATCGAGTCGAGCAGCGGCTTTGCCAAGCCACTCGCGTTCCAAGTCGCGATAACCAAGCATCGCATCGCACGTATTGATGAAGCGGTAAGCGAATGCCCCCGGCAGGCCGCCCAAAGCGAAACACAACAAGGGACCAATGCAGGAATCGCTTGCATTTTCGCTCAGTGACTCGATGGCAGCTGCCGCCACCTGCGACTCGTCGAGTGACGATGTGTCACGGCTTACCAAATGCCAACTCAACAGGCGGCGAGCCCCTACAAGGTCGCCACATTCTAAAGCGGACTGCACCTCGGTTCCAGCTCGCGCTAAACCGCGAATTGAAAACGTATATTTGAGAGCAACTGCCTCGCCCATCACATCGAAGGGATATGGAAGGGTGCTCAACAACAAGTGCACAAAAACACCAGCCGCAGACGTGGCAATCAGCCCGGCCATCACGAACAGCGTGCCGGCCGTGAATGGTATCCAGCGACCCCGTTTTGGTGCGTGGCGCTGAAATGCCAAAATTGCCCGCCCAAGCCAAGCCACGGGATGTATGCTATTCGGCGGTTCCCCGAGCAGCAGGTCCAAAACAATCGCTAGCCAAAGCACCAGCAGTTGGTTGGGGAGTTCTAGCATCCGTTACAACCCATCGATCGCTGAAAGGTCGGGCAGCGGAACTACCAACGGCGTGTTGTATATCGGATGCCGCATCACGGTCACCGGAATACCAAACGAGCGCCCGATCAATTCAGCCGTGAAGACGTCCTCCACTGTACCGCAGGCCGCCACAGTACGTTCTGATAACAGCGCCACGCGGTGACCAAAGATTGCGGCAAGATTAAGATCGTGAGTAGTGAGCACGACGGTCAGTTGTTCTCGGACCGCTAATCGGCGGATGAGACGCAAAACTTGGACTTGGAATTTCAAATCCAGGCCGGATGTCGGCTCGTCAAGTAATAACACAGACGCCTGCTGAGCCAACGCTCGAGCGAGTATCATGCGGCGCCACTCCCCACCGGATAGCTCGGTAATGGACCGGTTCCGCAGGTCACAAAGCTCCGTATCCTGAAGGGCATCCTCGATAATGGTTCTGTCGGCATTTCGAAACGGGAGCAGCCAGCCACGATGAGGCACGCGACCCAGCCATACCGATTCCTCTACGGTCAATGGCCAATCGCGTTGCTCGCTTTGCGGCATGAGCGCCACACTACGGGCCATTGCGTTTGCGGACTGGTCCCATACGTCCTGCTCGTGGAGCAAGACCGTTCCGTGTCTGGGTCGCAGCAACCGTGCAAGAGTCCGCAGCAGAGTCGTCTTGCCGGAACCGTTCGGGCCGACAAGCATCAGTACCTCTCCGGATCGGGCTGACAACGAAAGCGACTCCAAAACGTCACTGGCTCCGTATCCGCAACATAATTCGCGCGCTTCAAGCGTGTTCATGGTCCTCCTCCCCGTTCCCGCTGTCGTACCTTTAAAAGTATTAGGAAGAAAGGACTTCCCAAGAGGGCCGTCACGACGCCGACCGGAAGCTCGGCCGGTGCAGCAACGGTTCGGGCGATATCGTCCGCTACGACTAAGAGCATCGCGCCGACAAGACCACTTGCTGGGATGACTGCGGCATGCCGGGCGCCCACAAACAGCCTCGCCAAATGCGGCGCAACCAGGCCTACGAATCCAATGATGCCAGCCGCCGCCACTGCCGCCGCGGTGGAGAGGCTAGCGGCGAGGATCACCGTGCCCCGCAGCCATCCCAAGCGAACTCCGAGGGACGAGGCAGTCTCCTCGCCGAACGTCAATGCGTCCAAGGGTCTGGCGAGCAACCACAGCCCACTGCTTCCGACAATTATTAACGGAGCCGCCATTCTCAGGGTCGGCCAACCTCGACCCGAGAGACTGCCCATCAGCCAAGCAAATATGGTGACGAGTTGGTCATCGTGTAAAAACATCAGCAGTGAAACGACCGCTCCAATGAAACTGCTAGTCGCCACTCCCGCCAACAGCAGCGAAAGCAACGAAACCTGTCGCCCGACCGAGGCAATCGCGTAAACCGTGGCGACTGCAAGAAGAGAGCCTGTGAGCGCCGCCGCATGAACGGCTGCCAAACCCAACACGCTAACATGAAGTCCGCTAACAATGACCAGCGTCGCACCGAGTGCCGCTCCACTTGAGGCGCCGATCACGAATGGATCCGCTAAGGGGTTGCGAAATAAACCTTGATAACCGGCTCCGGCTGTGCCGAGTGCGGCGCCGACAAGGCACGCTAACAATATCCGTGGCAATCGTAATTCGAAAAGGATCGTCGCATGCATGGACCTTGTCGCAGAATCGGCATTATATAGAACGCTGATGACTCGAGCTGGCGGGATATCCACTACTCCAACTCCGAGACTCAATGCGGCCACGACGATCAACAACGCCGAAAGAAGCAGCGACCATAAGAGGGGAATCTTCACTGCAAAGACTCTCCATCCTCGTTGCGACCAGCGACTTGATTCGCCTCCGACGGCGGGGCAAATCGATTGGGATAAAGCGCATGTGCCATCGATTCCAACACATCAACGAGTCGCGGACCGCAGCGAGACACAGCATCACCGTCGAATAGATGCAGGCGGCCATCGCGCAGCGCCTTAAGATCATTCCAACCGGTTTTGGTGCGAAGGCTTTCAGCGGTCCAGCGCATGGTTGTCATGGTCGCGGCGACGATCACGTCCGGATCGCGGTCGAGAAGTGCCTCATGACTGATTTGAGGATAGCGCGCCGAGACGTCGGAGATAACGTTAATCCCACCACAGATTTCAATCATTTGTCCTGCGTACGAGGCTGGTCCGGCTGCCGTTAAAGGATCGTCCCAGGTCATGTAGAACACGGACACGCGTTCCGACGTCGTAATCGTCTGAGCGACTTCTCGCACCGCACGAACGCGATACCGCATATCGTCGACCAACCGGATGGCCTGCTGCTCATGGCCGATAAGCGTTCCAAGTGTTCGCAAGTCCTCGTACAGCTCATCGAACGACTCCGCTCCCAGCGCCACGACAGGAATTTGTAGGCGGTCCAGCTCTTCAATGATCGGCGTGTGAATCTTACCGGCCGAAACAACCAGATCCGGGCGCAGTGAGACTACCTTCTCTAAGCTGATACTCTTGCTGGAAAAGCCACCTATTTGCTCGCGCTGTTGAGCTTCTAACGGATAATTGCAATAGCTCGTGACGCCCACGACGCGCGCACCAGCGCCGATGGCAAACAACTCTTCCGTATTCTTGGGCGCCAGCGAAACAATCCGTTCGGGTCGATGGACTATCGTAACCTTTCGCTTGAGGCTATCGATGACGGTACGCGGAAAAGCGCCCGAAACCGGATCAAGATATGCACCTTCGGCATGGTTTTGTACCGCCGGCGACTTGACTATACCGTCCGGATCGGAAGATCGGTCACAACCGGCTGCAACTAGCAAAAGGAGCAGGCGCACAAGGCGAAAGTCCGCTCGACAATAGAAGAATCGTAATACCATGTCACCGGACTCCTAAGTGGGAACGCATTCGAGGGTACACCCACTCTAACGCAAGCGATGTAATTCTTGGGGACCTCGCTTGCGCTTTTTGATGTTGCGCTTTTTTTCGGCGAATAATCGAATTGGCGACTCAGGTCATTGATTTCTGCCGCCACAAGGTGGCATGGGTATGCAGCATGACTTCTTCTGCGCGTCTATTTAGGGCTTTGTCATTTGTTCGGAATTCAAGGATGCGTCTGGCGGCGACAAACATCTTGCCGCGGCCTGTTCAAGTGATGTCGCCAACGACTGGATTTCAACTGCCAGCCCTGAAACCATCAAGTAAGTTGCCTCGGCTTGTCTAGAGATGTATTGATTGGCCCAGCCGAGCAAGTCGCGGTACAGACGTCCGAGGGCATTCTCGGGAACTAATCCCAATCCAACTTCTCCCGAAATCACAATCGCGGTCCCCGGTCGCCGCATTAGGCACGACACGAGCCGTTCCATCTCGCAGTTGACAACTCGTTGTGCGGTGTCCGCGTCGGGCGGCTCACCGCAACTGAACAGCAGATTGCTGACAAGCAGTGTTAGACAATCGATCAACACAATCTCGTAACGTTCCGAGTTGTTTTCCAAAGCCGCGCCGACGTTCATGGGTCGTTCGAGGGTCGTCCATGCCGTTGGTCGGGATCGCTGATGAATTGCGATGCGGTGAGCCATTTCCAAATCACCGGCTTCGGCGGTAGCAACGAAGAGAACGTTGTCACCCCCGAGCCTTTCGGCCAATTGCTGGGCAAACCGGCTCTTGCCGCTACGCGCCCCTCCCAAAATAAAAATCAATCGTGCCATCCGTTTCTCAACCTCGATTCGTGTCGGGCAAATCTATGGAAACCAACTCACCACATGCAGGAATTAGGTTCAACCAATCGACCACTGCCGCCCCTTGTCTCGTTCCACGCAGCGCCGCGATCGGTCCGCCGTGAGTGACAGCCACCGTCATTCCATCTCCGTGCAAGCCATGAAACCATTCCAGCACTCGATCACGCATCTCGAAAGTTGTTTCACCCCCGCCCGGACGATACTTCTCCGGGTCGGAAACCACCCGCATCATTTCGTCGCCAAATCGTTGATGCAGAATATCCCAATGCTCCAATTCCCAATTGCCGAAGTCTCGTTCTTGGAGCGTCTCGCAACATTCAGCTTTTTGCCCGAGTGCATCGGCGAGCAGTTCTGCCAAATACTGGGTTCTCCGTAAGCCGCTGTGAACAACCCGCGCGATGGGCCAAGTCGCGAGTAGCTTGCTCATTTCATTGCTGCGTTGTTCGCCAGCGGAACTAAGCTCGACGTCGCTCCGTCCGTAACAGCGGCCGCGATAACGGTCAGAAATTGCGGCATGACGTATCAGGATCAATTCCGCTGTCATCACAGACTGCTCCAGGATTCACTTCTCATCGCTGCCGCGAGCAAAACAAGAACGTGCGAGACATAGCCAATACAACCGAGACAATCTCCGGTGATTCCTCCAAGTTGTCGTTTCACCCGGAAAAGCATCCACGACACGGTCGGCGTAATAAGGAGGACGGCCGCCAAACAGCGCCACGGCTGCAAATAGGCGAACGGCACGGCGAAAGGGATTCCGGCGAATCCGGCCAACAGCAAATCACGCGCGGTCAGCCGATGACCGAAGTCTCGTGCCAGACTTTCTCTTCGGGGGAGAGTGGGCACGTAGACCATCGCTATTACCATCACCCCTCGACCAATCGTGGAGCTCGCCACGACCGCAGATCCCCAAACCCATGGGTTGTCTATTCCGCAACGAGAGACAATTGCAATTGTGGCCGCAGCACGTAGCGACACAGCTACGAAGAGCCCCAACGCTCCGTACGCACCGATGCGACTGTCCTTAAGAATCATCAGCACTTCTTCGCGAGTCCAACCTCCGCCGAAAGCGTCGCAGAAGTCCGCCACAGCGTCTTCGTGAAGCGCACCGGTCAGCCGCATTTCGGCCGCTAACGCGATAAGCACCGCCAACCAGAGCGGCCAAACCAGACAACCGACACCAATGAAGACTGCTGTAAAGATACCGAGGAATGCCGCCACGAGCGGGAAGAATACTGCCGACCGGTGCAAAGCTTTGGGCGATACCGGAGTTTCCGTGGCGAGCGGTAGTCGCGTCAGAAACTGAACTGCAGCGATGAATGACGCCCAAAGACTGACATCGCCCTCGAGATTATGAGCCAGATTATCTTGTGAAACGTCGGGCGCAACGTTATCGATTTCGTTCATCATGACACCGAAACGCCCAAGGAGGTAAGCGTCGCCATCGTACACGTCATCTTGGCCGCTGCGTCCAACATGGGCAACAACAACAAGGCGCCCGTTCCTTCTCCCAGCCGCATGTTCCACTCCAAAAACGGATGCAGTCCGAGTCGTTCCAGCACAAAACCATGCCCCCCTTCTGCCGAACGATGCGCTGCAATCATTGAATTCGCCGTCCCAGGTTGCAAATGTTCCGCAATGAGGGCCGCGGCACTGGCCACGTATCCGTCCAAGAGTACCGTCGCCCTGGCGGAATGTGCGGCCATGAAGAAGCCTGCCATGGCGGCGATTTCGAGACCGGCGACACCGGCCATGGCTGTCACACGATCTTCCGGCCACTGTCGACGACTACGGTCCACAGCCGATTGAACCACGTTCCGCTTACGCTCCAGCGTCGCGTCATCCGCACCCGCGCCGCGGCCGACAGCATCCTTCAGTGGGAGATCTGCCAAGAGCATCGCCAGACAGGAGGCGGGTGTCGTATTGCCAATACCCATTTCCCCAACGACGACGACTTGCATTTTATCTCGCGCTGCACAGTCTGCCTCCTGCCGACCAACGTCTAACGCTTGCATGAATTCTTCGGACGACAGGGCCGGCTGTTCGGCCAAGTTACGGGTTCCATAACAAAAGCGAGCATCGCGATATCGAATCGACGAATGCAATGTGGCGATAGACTCGGCATCTGCCACTGCATCTTGGCGCACTCCGATGTTAACTAACACAGTCTCGGTCCCAGTTTCTTCAGCAAAAATCGTCGATGCAGCTTTTCCATTGCGAATCGTTCGAACCATCAACGCAGTCACCTCCTCAGGCCAGGCGGTAACACCCGATGACACAACGCCGTGATCTCCAGCAAATAGCACCAGCCGCCGCGGCTTCGTTCGAGGAGCAGTCGTCTGTTGAATCAGGCACAGACGTAACGCCAGCTCTTCCAGGCGCCCC
>JANNPR010000226.1:0-3059 GCA_031400345.1 Planctomycetota bacterium
GGCTATTTGGTTTATTTATGGAGCGGCTACCTTGTATTGGGCAGCCGGTCTGGCGACGAATCCCGCCTGGAGCGCGTGGGTCGAGGGGATTGTTCCGAAGTTTGTCCGCACGCACTTTTTCGCCCGTCGCGTGCGGCTGTCTCAGGCGGGGAGCTTGTTTGGATTCGTCGCTGGGGGATTAGCTTTACAGTTTGGAAAGTCGTTCGATCAGGTTTTATTGGCATTCACGAGCGTATTTTTGGTGGCGGCAGCGGCCCGCTTCATTTCGGCAGCCTGTCTGGCTTCGCAGAGCGAACCGTCTACCAGCCAGTTCACAAAATCGGAAATGGGTCTGGGGCAAGTCTTCGGTCGATTGCGAGGACACTCGGGCGCAAAGCTCTTTTGGTATTTGTTTGCCGTACAAGTGGCGGTGCAAGTTTCCGGACCTTATTTTTCCCCGTTTATGTTGCGTCAATTGGGCATGTCCTATGTGGAGTTCATGTTGCTGGTTGCCTTGGGATTCATTGGTAAAGTTGTTTCGATGCCTTTGTGGGGACGCGTCGCTTACCAATATGGTGCCCAAACTTTACTGTGGATTGGTGGAGTCGCGATCATCCCGGTGGCGGGAGCGTGGATGGGACTCTGGATTGTCCCCCAACGGTTTCTATTTCTGGGAATCGTACAGTTTTCGGGAGGCATGGCGTGGGCCGCTTACGAGCTCGCCTTCTTTCTAATGTTTTTTGAGGCGATTCCACGGCGGGAAAGGACTAGCTTGCTCACATTATATAATTTTGGGAATGCAGCCTCGTTGGGGATGGGGTCCCTACTAGGTGCTGTATGGCTATCCTGGATGGGCGAAAATCAAAGCGCCTATTTGTCGCTGTTTGGGATTTCGTCACTGCTTCGTGCCTGTGCTTTGGTGTTGCTGTGGCGAGTTCCGCGTGCGGCGGAGCCGATTGCCGAACTAGTGGAACCCATTTCCGTGATCGCCGCTGTCGAACCGCAAGCGTCGGCACCCCTGGGTCCAGTCGTCGACCCTGAACCAATCGTAGCGCGATAATCAAAGCGCAGTGTTCCACCGGGCAGGCGGTCCAAAATGAACATCGATAGGGAGCACATATGCGATCGAGACGTGTGCATGTTTACTTTTTGCCGTCGCTAGTGGAACCACCTCATTTAGCCGGGACCACGTCGGTCGTTATCGATGTTTTGCGAGCCACGACAACGATCGTCCATGCATTAGCGGCTGGTGCGACGCAGGTTATCCCCTGTCTCGAAGTGGAAACGGCCAAACGGATGGCGCAAACCATCTCGCAATCCGTGTTGGGAGGCGAGCGACAGGGCATGCGAATTTCCGGCTTCGATCTGGGGAACTCGCCGGCAGAATACACGCGCGAAAGTGTGGGCGGAAAAACGGTCATCATGACCACGACGAATGGCACCAGGGCGCTGTTGCATTGCCACCAGGCAAAGCAAGTTCTAGTGGCAGCCTTCACGAATTTTTCGGCAATCTGCGATATGCTTGGCTCGAGTGACGATGTGGCAATCGTCTGCGCCGGAACCAACCAAGAGATCACCCGTGAAGATGTATTACTTGCAGGAGCAATTACTTCCGAGCTTTTTCGAGACCGGCAAGAATGGGAAATCAATGACCAAGCGATGCTGGCGACCGACGCTTGGCATAAGATGCAAGCTGAAATCTCTTCCCCAGCAGCGTTGATGCGCCCGCTTCGCGAGAGCTTTGGCGGACGCAATCTAATCGATATCGGGCAGGAACGAGACATCGAAATTGCGGCAACGATCGATAAATTTCACCTCGTGCCCATCTTCAACGTCGCCCAAGGATGCGTCCGTTTGCGGTAGACCAGACCGATATGCCAGAGTTACACTCGTGAGCCCTGAACGTAAACCGGAAAGTGTGATTTCTTAGGACGTGTTATGGAAAAATTGGTGTCCCTGTGCAAGCGGCGTGGAATTCTGTTTCAATCCAGCGAGATCTATGGCGGCCTCAACGGTTTTTGGGACTATGGGCCCTTGGGTGTGGAATTGAAACGCAATATTAAGGAAGCTTGGTGGCGCGATATGGTTACCGGTCATGATGACCTGGTGCCACCCCTTGGCGCTCCGGAGGCATATGAGATGACTGGGCTGGATTGTTCCATCATCATGCACCCGCAGGTCTGGAAAGTGTCTGGTCACTACGATTTGTTTCACGACATGATGGTCGACTGCCGAACGGAAGGCTGTAAGGGTCGCTTCCGAGTGGATCATATTCCCACCAGTGAATGCCCACTTAAGCCCAGCAAGAATCCTGGCCAGCATGACAAATGCAGCCTCACGCCTCCGCGCGAATTCAACTTGATGTTCAAGACCATTGTGGGCGCTTTGGGAGGCGAAGAGGATGCTGCATTTCTGAGACCGGAGACGGCGCAAGGCATTTTCGTGAACTTCAAAAATGTGGTCGATAGCACTCGCGTGCGCATTCCCTTCGGCGTGGCGCAGATGGGCAAGAGTTTTCGCAATGAGATTACGCCTCGCAATTTCATTTTCCGCTCGCGCGAGTTCGAACAAATGGAAATTGAGTTTTTTTGTCATCCGCAATCATCCCATCAATGGTATCAATACTGGCGCGACCGCCGGATGAAGTGGTATACCGATCTAGGGTTAGCCGGAGAACGGTTGCGCTTGCGCGAGCACGCGGCAGATGAGCTCAGTCATTATTCCACCGGGACCGCTGATATTGAGTATGCATTTCCATTTCTGACGGCGGGCGAGTATGGCGAGTTAGAAGGGATCGCTCATCGAGGTGACTTTGATCTGCGTAGTCACATGGAAGGCAAGTTGGATGAAAAAAAGAGGCCGCTTGATGTGCAGCTTGGCCCAGACGGCAAACCTAAGTGGCGAGGGAGCGGCAAGGACCTTTCGTATCGCGATGACCTCACCAGCGAACGCTACATTCCGCATGTTATTGAACCCTCGGCAGGTGCAGATCGCGCCACGCTGGCGTTCTTGTGCGAGGCATACCACGAAGACGAAGCGCCCGACGAGAGTGGCAAACCGCAAAAACGTGTGGTGATGAA
>JANNPR010000229.1:0-7329 GCA_031400345.1 Planctomycetota bacterium
CCGTTAATGTTGAATCCGCGTAGCCTGCGCACATTCTTACCGCTAGTGACACAGAGGTTGATGCAGAGATCCCTTAACTAACGGAAAAGGTGATTGCATGTGCGCCGCAAGTCCAACGCACTCTAGGTTATGCCTGGCCTGCTGGCCTCGGCGCACTAGCAATGTCTGGGCCAGAGAGCTCGTACTGCAAGGGATTGCTTTCCAGTTCCGCATACCGGTGCCCGTCGGATGAAGAGGAGTCCGGCTGGATTTTGGGTTTCGCATCGATGTACTGGTCGAGGCGCAGCGAGTCCTGGAGTCGGAGGCCCTGGAAGCTGATCGGGGGCGTTTCTTTGCGGGCCGCGCCGATTTTGAACCACGTATAGCACCGATGACACGGATGAAGAACCTGTTGTTAACCGTATATCCGGGGTTCCTTGTTTTTTTCCGTGTTCAGGGTGTTATCCGTGGTTCATTGACTTTGGTTACGGCTACGCCGCGTTGGGTCCTCTGTGGTTCAAATCCCGTATCGGGCGTTTAAACTCGTTC
The DNA here is from genome assembly GCA_031400345.1 of Planctomycetota bacterium. Lineage (GTDB taxonomy): Bacteria > Planctomycetota > Planctomycetia > Pirellulales > Pirellulaceae > JANNPR01. The sequence continues at coordinate 529 of JANNPR010000229.1, forward strand.
ATTCCCGTTCGTAGCCTAAGTTTGGCGATAGCCAGCGTTCCAATTCTTCGATCGCCATTCCTTTTCGCCTGGCGTAGTCCTCGACTTGATCGCGTGTCAGTCGGTCCACTGCGAAATATCGCGCGTGCGGGTGAGCGAAATATAGGCCGCTCACACTCGACGCAGGCAACATCGCAAACGATTCTGTCAGGGAGATCTGCGCATTCCGTTCGACCTGCAATAGATCAAACAAAATGCGTTTTTCGGTGTGGTCCGGACATGAGGGGTAGCCATGTGCTGGGCGAATGCCGCGATACTTTTCCTCGATCAAGTCCTCGCTGGTGAGTTGTTCTTCTCGACCGTAACCCCATTCCCGGCGAGCCCTTTGGTGCAGCATTTCCGCGAAAGCCTCGGCCAATCGGTCGGCAATTGCCTTCACCATGATGGAATGATAGTCGTCATGCTCGGCGTCGAATTTGCGACAGAGTTCATCGACGCCTAATCCAGACGTGACAGCGAAGGCCCCCACATAATCGGTCCGACCACTGTCGAGCGGCGCGATGTAATCGGCGAGCGAACGGAAATCGGATTGCCCTTTGCGCTCCCACTGTTGCCGTAACATATGGAAACGCGTCAGTTCGCGACGAAGCTCATGCGACCCAGTGGCGTCGGGTGAAAACACAACGATGTCGTCTCCGTCGCTATTCGCGGGCCAAAAACCATATACGCCGTTCGCTGTCAATGAACGATCGGCAACGATCCGTTTCAGGAGTCGATTGGCATCGTCAAATAGCTCTCGAGCCTGTTCGCCTACAATCGAGTCATCGAAGATCGTCGGATACTTTCCTTTCAACTCCCAAGTCATGAAAAAAGGAGACCAATCGATGAACCGAGCGACCTCGTCGAGCGGAACGTTGTTTAGACACGCGATCCCTGTGAAATCAGGTACGTCGATGCGAACGGTCGCCCAATCGGTTTGGAAACATCGACGTTTGGCTTCCTTGTAAGGTACCAACGCGACTTGGCGCCTTTCGTACGTTTCCGCCACCTGCCGTTGTAGATCGCGATTCTCCTGCATGAAGGTAGCGCGTAAATCCTCGCTCAGCAGTTTCTCGACAACGCCCACGCTGCGCGATGCATCCACAACATGCACTGTCGAGTGATTGTATTTCGGCGCAATGCGAACCGCGGTGTGTTTCGCACTGGTCGTGGCACCACCAATCAAAAGTGGGATACGGAAATCGAGTCGCTGCATTTCTTTGGCGACATGTACCATTTCATCCAGACTAGGAGTAATCAAACCAGACAAGCCGACGATATCGACGGACTCGGAGATAGCCGTTTGAAGAATCTTCTCACAAGGGACCATCACTCCCAGATCGATGACTTGAAAGTTATTGCAGCCCAGAACGACTCCAACGATGTTTTTGCCAATATCGTGAACATCGCCTTTGACGGTGGCCATGAGTATTTTGGCACGCGCCGGTTTATCGACCAGACCAGCATCACGTTTTTCTTTGTCCATAAAGGGAGTCAGGTAAGCGACCGCTTTTTTCATTACTCGGGCCGACTTGACCACTTGGGGCAAGAACATTTTTCCCGCGCCGAACAGGTCGCCAACGACACTCATGCCGTCCATGAGGGGCCCTTCGATGATCCTTAGGCATCGGTCGTATTTTTGCCGAGCCTCCTCGGAATCGGCCTCGACATACTTATCGATCCCCTTAATCAGCGCGTAGCGCAGTCGTTCTTCAACGGTCCCTTCTCTCCAGGTTAGATCCTCTGCGCCAAGGTTCTTCTCGCGGCGCTTGACGGTTTCCGCGAATTCGAGCAACCGCTCGGTGGCATCCGGCCGCCGATTCAGCAACACATCCTCCACGCGTTCTAATAAGTCGGGAGGTATCTGCTCGTAAACGGTCAACTGTCCCGCATTGACGATCCCCATGTCCATCCCGGCCTTAACGGCGTGGAATAGAAATGCAGAATGCATGGCTTCGCGCAAGGCGTCATTGCCGCGGAAGGAAAACGAGATATTACTAACGCCTCCGGAAATCTTCACACCGGGACAGGAAGCCTTGATCTTACGGATGGCTTCGAGGAAGTTGACAGCGTAGTTGTTGTGTTCTTCGATTCCCGTGGCGACCGTCAATATATTGGGATCGAAAATGATATCTTCCGGGGGAAAGCCGACTTCGTTAGTCAGCAGGTCGAACGCTCGCTTGCAGATCCGCACTTTGTCGTCAACCTCGACGGCCTGGCCCTGCTCGTCAAAAGCCATGACGACCACTGCGGCACCATAACGGCGGACCAGTCGCGCGCGGCGAAGGAATTCTTCCTCGCTGTCTTTGAGGCTGATCGAGTTCACAATCGCCTTTCCCTGAACGCACTTGAGGCCGGCCTCGATCACCGTCCATTTGGAACTGTCGATCATGACCGGCACGCGACTGACATCGGACTCGCCGGCGATCAGATTCAAATAGCGTGTCATGGCGGCTTCGCCATCGAGCATCGCGTCGTCCATGTTGATGTCGATGACGCTGGCACCGTTTACGGCCTGTTGACGAGCAATCTCCACCGCGTCTTCGAACTGTTCGTTGCGAATGAGTTTGGCAAACGCACGAGAACCGGTAACGTTGGTTCGTTCGCCAATCATCAGAAAGTTGCTTTCAGGACGCAGCGTAAGAGGCTGCGTGCCGCTCAAGCGCGTATAGCGCGGCAAATGCGTTGGGGCATGAGGACGCACGTTCCGAACCGCCGCGGCAATGGCGTGAATGTGAGCCGGCGTAGTACCACAACAGCCACCTACGATATTCAGCCATCCATTGCCGGCAAACTCGGCTAACATGCCCGCCATTTTTTCAGGGCCTAGATCGTACGCACCCATATCGTTCGGCAAGCCCGCGTTGGGATGGCAACTGATTCGCGCATTGGAGATCTGAGAAAGTTCCTCGACATACGGCCGCATCTTTTCAGGGCCGAGCGCACAGTTGATGCCGACACTTAGCAAGGGAAAATGGGACACGGCGACCCAAAAGGCCTCAACCGACTGCCCCGATACGAATGTCGCGCCAGCGAAATCAAACGTCCCCGATGCCATTACTGGGATCCGTGTGCCGCTGTCCTCGAAATAACGTGCGATAGCGAACAGACAAGCTTTAAGGTTGAGCGTATCGATCACCGTCTCGGGTAGCAAAATATCGGCTCCACCGATGACGAGCCCCGCTACTTGTTCGTAATACGATTCGACTAACTCATCAAACGTAATTGCGCGATAACCCGCGTCCTCGACCTTAGGCGAGAATGAGCAAGCCTTCGTCGTAGGGCCGATTGAGCCCGCAACGAATCGCGGACGATCCGGCGTTTTCAGGTTAAATTCATCGGCGGCGCGGCGAGCACACTGTACGGCTGCAATGTTCAGCTCTCGCGTCAAATCCGCGGGTAGCTCAAACTCGATGATACTCGCCGGGCTCGCGCCGAACGTGTTTGTTTCGACGATGTCTGCCCCAGCCGCGAGGTACTTTCGGTGAATCTCCGTAATATCGTCCGGCCGAGTCAAACACAGGATGTCGACAAAGTTCTTAAGATCCTTAGTGTGGTTCGCGAATCGCTTCCCCCGCGTTGCCGTCTCGTCCAACTTGAGGGCTTGGACCATGGTCCCCATGGCACCGTCAAGGACCAGGATTCGGGTGTCCAGCAATTCTTCCAAGAGGGCGGAGCGATCGCGGTGTAGCACAGTATTGGTCTGCAAGTTGGAGAAGGAATGACCCGTAATTACCAGGTATTATAACCTAGGTACGACAGTCCGTAATAAGACAAGAACACGGCAGGAAGAAACCACGAAATACTCGAAAGACACGAAAAGTCGTATACCACGCCAAAAGAAGATTCGGCGCTAAGCCGATGCCTTACTTCACTGCCAAGGTACTGACTTTCGAGTGTTTCGAGTGTTTCGTGGTTCACTCCTCATCCTCTGCAAAATAATCCTGACCGTTCCGGTACCGTTATCCCCTAAGTTCAATACGACTAGGCGATTTCGCATTCGGGTGGCATACTAATGTACAGGTCGCTTCAAAAAGGGGATCGTGTGAGTTCGATCGAATTGCCACCGTCCGAATTGGAAACTGCGCAGTCCCGTCAACATTTGTCGCGATTTGGACTGAGCGAATTCCGGCCGGGCCAGCAGGAAGTAATTGAAACCGTGCTGGACGGTCACGATTGCCTGTGCATTATGCCGACTGGTGGTGGCAAGAGCTTGTGTTACCAACTGCCCGCGATTGCTCGTCAGGGCATCACGATTGTGGTCTCGCCGCTCATTGCGCTGATGAAGGACCAAGTGGATTCGTTGTTGCGGCTGGGGATCCGGGCAACTTTCATCAATAGTTCACTTACAGGTTCGGACCAAAACGAACGGCTAAACGAATTGAGGGCAGGCCGATACGACCTGGTATACATTGCGCCGGAACGGTTACGAAACGAGCGTTTCCAAGAAGTGATACGGGACATCAAGGTGCAACTCTTGGCGGTCGACGAGGCCCACTGTATTAGCGAGTGGGGCCACGACTTCCGCCCCGACTATGCCCGCTTGGGTAAATTTCGCGAACGGCTTGGTTTCCCGCAAACCATCGCCTTGACGGCTACTGCGACGCCGACCGTTCAAGTGGATGTCGTCAAGCAATTGCAATTGCGAGAACCTCGCATTTTCGTGACGGGATTTTGCCGTCCCAACCTGCGTTTTGAATCCTGTGCACCACGCGGCGATCTGGAAAAGATGGAGCTATTAATGGAGTTCCTCAAGGAAACTCCCGGCTCCGGGATCGTTTATGCCGCGACCCGCAAGCGGTGCGAAGAGCTCGTTACGCTACTCAAAGCCAAACAGGCACGCAGCGTTGGTTTTTACCACGGCGGACTTGAGCCCGATGATCGAAGAAATGTGCAAGACGCATTCATGACTGGCAATGTCGACATTATGGTGGCCACCAATGCCTTCGGCATGGGGATCAACAAATCCAATTTGAGGTTCGTGGTCCATTACAACCTCCCAGGCAGCTTGGAAGCCTATTACCAGGAAGCCGGGCGAGCGGGTCGAGACGGCCTGCCTTCGCGGTGTCTGCTGTTGTTCATGTACGCCGATCGTTTTATCCAGGAGTTCTTCATCGACAACCAGTATCCACCACGGGACGCCATCTCACGGGTCTACGAGTTCCTGCGGGCCCAACCTAGGAATCCCATCGAGGCCACCTTGCAAGAAGTGAAAGAGGCTTTGCAACTCAATATCACCGCAGAGGGTGTCGGTGCCTGTGAGAAGATTCTGGAAAAAGCGGGCGCTTTGCTACGAATGGATTCGCAACAAAATCGCGCCACGATCAGACTGGATAGCGATTTGCCTACCCTCGTTGACCTCCTTCCCAAGGAGGCGCGAACACAGCGAAAAGTCTTGCGGGCCGTAGAGCGAATTGTTGCCGATCGGCGTTTCGAATGGGTGGGAGTTTCTCCCAATCGCTTACAACAAGAAACGGACTTGGACCGCGAACCGTTAAATCGATCGCTGAGAGAATTGGCCAAGTTGCAATCCTTTGCCTATCTGCCCCCCTTCCGCGGACGCGCAATTCATCTCCTGAAACGAGATATCCCCTTTCCGAAACTCGGGATCGATTTCAGCGATCTCGAACGGCGCAAACGAGCCGAACATGAAAAGCTCGATCGTATGGTCCAATACGCCGAGGCCCGACGCTGCCGCCAATGGGAAATTCTGGATTACTTCGGTGACCAATCCAAATCTAATTGTGGACATTGCGATAACTGTGCTCCGAATAATCCGAAGCACGAAGGTTCGGTCGTCGATCCCGCAATTACTCCCTTGATTATCGAAGCCGTACAAATTGCTCTCAGCGGCGCAGCTCGGACTCAGGGACGAATCGGCAAGCATCTGCTGGCAAAAATGCTGTGCGGATCCAAGTCCAGCAAGGTCAGCAAGCTGAGGCTTGACGAGTTGAGCACATTCGGTTTGTTACGAGAACTTACCCAGGTAGAGGCCGCCGAATTCCTCGACGCCTTAGTGGACTCACGTCTGTTAGAGCAAGGTCGCGAAGATCCCGAAAAACCGCGCATTCGATTGACGAGTCGCGGCAATTCAGTCATGCGAGGTCGAGAAACATTTAGCGGGCCATTGTCCTTATCGCGGCAGATTCTCGCAAGACTAAACTCGCGTAAGCCGCTGGCTCGCCAGGCCACACCGGAGCAAATGGTGATTGCGGTGCCCGTGATTGTGACACCCGACATTCCGGCACCGGAGATTCGGGCACCAGAAAATTCGACAGCCGAGGTTCCGGCACCTGCTATCGAACAAACCAAGCCGCCAGAAGTCGACGCCGTTAAACAAAATGCTCTGTCCAAAGTAATTGCGTCGTCGGAGCCCCCAATAGCCGTACGCATCGAGCCAATTCCGGTGCGTCCAAATCACTATTGGACTTGGCGACTGATGCACGACGGTTATACCTTTGAGGAGTGCGAGATCATCCGTGGGTTAAATTCAGAATCGTTACTCGACCAATTGCAACGAGCGGCAGAAGAGGAAATGCTCGTCGATTTGCGCTGGGTTTTTACGCAAGCTCAATTAGACCAGTTGGCATCCCTGTTCCCGCACGATGAATCGTTACCCATTCGTCTGATGGTTCGAAAGCTACCACCAGAACTGGGAATTGCTCATTTGCAGCTGTACTTGAAATGTCGAGAATAGTTTTCAGTATTCAGCTTTCAGTGCTTGGGGGTACGTCGACCGGGGTGGCACGTCCCTGTTGTAGTAGGCACACTCCGTGTGCCGTA
>JANNPR010000237.1:0-9527 GCA_031400345.1 Planctomycetota bacterium
GCCGATGTCCTCGATTGCGGCCACCTGCTTCGACCCCGCGGCTGCACCTACGGCGTGCGCGGTCGCCAGCGCCCGGAGGGAAGCCTCGGCCTTGGCATTCTCCGCCGCCATCATCACGGAACCAACGGTGAAATCCCTCGCCCAGGCAAGTGCGCCTTTGATGGCGTCGGCGAGCAAGCTTCCCGCAGTCGCGCCTTTCACCATGGCTGCCGTCATGCCGTCGATGCCTTGGGTGGCGCCTTTCGCGCTTTTGGTGGCGGACGCCTCCATGCTCGACAGACTGGCGTTGACGCTCTTGATGGACTGATTGGCTTTGTCCACCTCGACCGTGACGACCAGTTCGAGTTTGTTATCGGCCATGGGGATTCAACTGCTCGCGGTCCAGCTTTTCGCGTTCGTCTTCGAGGATCAACATCGCGTAGAACTCATCCGCGCGAATGTCATCGAGGCCGAGATGTATGCGCAGCTTGAGCGCGGCCCGGCGGTCTAAAGCGCGCCGGATGCCAAGTCGGCCTGATGGATGCAGATGTTTATGGACCCAGTATTCCTCACCTGCTCGGACTCAGTGGCCGGCCGGAGGTCCAGAACAATCGAATTCAACCGAATCTCAAGGACGGCATGCCCGTGATGTCGATGGGGTTTCTGGTGCCCCCCGGCGAAGCGGTCGTCTGGAGAGGACCAATGCTGCACGGAGCGATCACGCAATTCCTGCGAGATACAAATTGGGGCGAATTGGATTACTTGATTATTGATATGCCGCCCGGCACTGGTGACATTGCTCTAACGTTGTCGCAGATGTTACCGCTGACAGGTGCCGTCGTCGTTTGCACTCCACAAGACGTGGCGCTCTTGGACGCCGTGAAAGCGATTGCCATGTTTCGAAAGGTAAATATCAACGTGCTGGGAATGGTCGAAAACATGAGCGGATTTGTTTGTCCCGACTGCGGGAAAAACTACGACATTTTTGGAAGCGGAGGGGCGCGGAAGCGCGCCGAAGAACTCAGCGTGCCATTTCTCGGTGAAGTTCCGATCAACATTTCCATTCGCAAATATGGCGACGAGGGCAAAACAGAAGAGAACTTCATCGATCCGGTGGTGGCCGTCTACTTTGAAAAAATTGCTTATCGACTAACTCGCAACCTGGCAGACCAAGCGGCCACTACGTCCACGGCGGCTCCGATACCAGAGTTATAAACCGCAGTCAAAATGGGTGGGATCTAAATAACAGAGCCGCCAGGACTTATGAGAATCCTAGCGGCTCTTTCTCGTCGTGTTCCAAGTGGCCGTTTAGACGGCAGCCGTCTCTTCAGACGGCCACGGACTACTTCTTCTTCGCGGCTTTCTTCGGAGCAGCCTTCTTCGCAGCAGCCTTCTTTGGGGCGGCCTTCTTCGCAGCTTTCTTAGCCACAGTTCTTCCTCCGTTAAACAAAGACATTGCGGCGAGTTCTTCCCGAGGGCTTCCAAGTTACCTTTTCGCCACCGAGCAAATCCCACCACCATCTCAAAGACCACTTTCCCTTTTCAGGGTGACCGCTCCTCTCAACATTCCGAATGTTGAACAAGCAAATCAATTCGTGGTCATCGACTCCTCACTTCTCGTTCATGAAACAAAAGTCATCTTGACTTAGAGTTCACAGTAGAAGTTTCACAATATCTTGCGCATCGATCACAAAGCGTCAAGAGCAAATCGCGGAATCTCGTCGAAGTTTTTTTTCTGCGCGCTCGATTCACTCATTCACATCGCACATGAATCACGTGCCGCGATCGATCGCATTCAACATTTTTCAATTTGATTTTTCAACCGGCGAGAACGATGGTCCGTCGAGGAAAATAACTGCGCAGTGATGTCGACTCGGCGCACTTTATGTTCGCGCCTGATCGACATCATAACCACGCCTCAACAGACTTCATGCGCAGCGCGTTGCCAGCGCCAATTCTTTCTCGGCGCCGAGTACCGACGAGTCGTTAATTGTGTTGCTGCTAGGGCGCAAGGATGGTCGTCGCCAAGGATGCGACGTGCATTTGACGTGGGAAATTCCCGGTTTAAATGCACGTCTTCCAGAATTAGTAGTAAGAAAGCTGTGAACCGTCGCGAAGTCTGGCGCAGGGTTGAGCCTTCCATTGTGGAATACCAAAAACGCGTCGGTACTGCGGACTTTGAATGCGCAGTGTCCACCATTGACTCGGCGATGAAGGACTCACTTCGTGCCGCGCATCGGGGTCTCGCCAGGGTGATAAAATCTCTTGCCAAGCGCTGTGCCAATGCCGAGGGAGAATGTGAATCGGATCGAAACCAAACCAGCTGCTCCGCTGTCGGATTAGAGACGCGCGATGATGATCCGCAATTTCTTTTACAGACTGATTAACTTTTTGAACTTGTTCAATCGCATTCTCCAAAGACATTCGCGATCTTGGGAAAAGTATCTTCCTCATTAGATTGAAACGAGCGATCGACAATGAGCAAATGCTTTCCATCGGCAACTCGGTTATGACCACCCGCTGAGCGTGACGAACAAGTCGTGATACGCAATCGTCGACCCACGAGCTGATCTGTTCGACACTCGCGCCGTAAAGAATATCGTTGCCGATGTCCGTCACGAGTCCCCACGTTTCGGATGCAGGACGTTGTTCCAGATCGCGCCACAGCCCGCACGAGTTGAGTGGCGGCAACGTTCGCCCCATCACCGAACTTTCCATTCCATAGGAACGGCCATGTCCGAATGCCGCCATGATTTCCAATGGGGGTTCCAACATCCCTCGAGACAAGCGAACCACGGTTGCGATTCCACGAGTTAAATTGCTCGCTCCAAGTAGCACAACTCGCCGCATTGTAATCATTGGCTCAGACACGGGTTAAGTCGCCTACCAACGTCCTCCGCGACCCAGTCCACCGCCCTGCAGTTGCTGGATCGCCATGTAGTTAGAAGCTGCTAACGAGAGAAACATCATCAACATAAACGTATTGCTTTGAGTCGCGGCATAGGCGACCACCGCGGCACATGTGAACACGCTCAACCATAGTGACTTGAGCAAGCCTCCCCATGGATCTTTCGTAAGAAATATCTGGTGGGCAATCTGACCGCCATCGAGCGGATACACGGGCACGAGGTTCACCAACCCCCATAAGATGTTGACGTAAAAGAGTGAGCTGACGAATCCGTAGAGCAACCAATTGTCTCCATTGGGGTGCAACGGCTCGCTCAGGTCGAATCTCCAAAAAAATGGAAACTCGCCTACAAACTCAAACTTCCCCCCCGTTGCCACGACGATCAACGCGATCACCGCTGCGAAAATGAAACCCGCGCACGGTCCTGCCAGAGAAATCAGTATCTGAGTGTTTGGAGTTCGTTGTCGGGGTCGATAACCGACATCGAAAGCGCTTCCACGACCTTCCGTCGCCAAACCTCCCATCAGATAAAGGACAACCCTTGCAGATATGCCAAAGTGTCGCATCATCAACGCATGACCCAGCTCGTGCACCAAAATCGAGACGAACGACACGAAGGTCCACATTACGATTTGAGCACCGTCCGCTCCGGCAGCGCCTGTTATCAGACAGCCGAGCCAGAATAACGGATGCACTCGCACGGGGAATCCGAAAACTTGAAAGTGCAAGTCGTATCGTGTCGGAGTTGGTTCGATCAGAAACACAATCAAGCTCCATCGGACAGGCTTTAATGGTATCCTTGCAATTCTGGCGATTGTAAGCTCGCCATTGAAGAACAAGAACAAGAACAAGAACTACGTCAGACTTTTTCAGAAAATGCCGGCGATCGTAAACGCTCAAAATATACTTAGCGTCGATGACTGATCTTGCTGAAGCGTCCAACTCGGATCCTCGCGATGTGCGTATGCGCGGGTTCGCTCGTCGCAGTACCGTGGAGGAAGCTTGGCGCTGGCTGGATTTGCATGCTAAGCAATTGGTGGGCGAATCTGTGCCGTTACTGGAATGTGCCGGGCGAGTGTTGGCGTGCCCCGTTTTCAGCTCCTACGATGTGCCGGCGTTCGATCGCTCAATGATGGATGGCTTTGCTGTCATCGCGGCTGACACGCTTGGTGCCGCACCCTATCAACGACTCTGTTTGCGTTTGATTGGCAGCGCTTGGCCCGGGCGACCTTTTGCCGGTTCGCTTACACGTGGAACCGCCGTCCAAATCATGACCGGAGCTCCGATTCCGGTCGGTGCCGATGCAGTATTACCGGCGGAGAATGCACAAATCGAATCACATCGAGTATTTGCCTTAGACGAAGTCTCACCTGGCAAGCATGTCGGAAGTGCTGGTGAAGATATTGCCGCATCCAGTTTGGTGTTGCCAGCCGGCCGGCGATTGCGACCGCAGGACATCGGCGTCATCTCGTCTATTGGGATATCGGAAATTGAAGTTGTACGGCGCCCGCAGGTCCGGCTTGTGATCACGGGAAACGAATTGCTCCCGACAGGATCCGCCCCCACACCTCATCACATCGTCGATGCCAACGGACCCATGCTCAAATCCCTTGTGGAACGAGATGGGGGCGTCGTGATTAATCCAGGGATCGTCGCCGATGAACGCGATCAGATAGTTCATGCCATGCGGGACGATGCGGACTTGATATTGATCTCCGGCGGCTCTAGCGTTGGGCAGGAGGATCTGGCGCCGATGTTGTTAGCCGAACACGGCGAATTGGCTATTCACGGCATTGCCATGCGTCCCAGTAGTCCAGCAGGTTTAGGGCGATTAGGCGCCCGTTTGGTGTTTCTGTTGCCGGGTAACCCAGTTTCCTGCCTGTGCGGCTACGATTTCTTTGCAGGTCGAGCGATTCGTATCCTGGGCGGACGGAGTTTCGATTGGCCATATCGGCGTGTGCGTATGCCGTTGAAGCGCAAACTTGTTTCGGTGGTGGGGCGTGTCGATTACGCTCGGGTCAAGATCACGGAGCATCAAGTAGAACCGCTTGCTATCAGCGGAGCGTCGATACTGAGTTCTACGACGCGTGCGGATGGATTTGTTGTCATACCTGCGGACAACGAAGGATATCCGGCTGGCGCCGAGGTGGACGTGTATCTTTATGACCCTAACTCCTAAACCCCCTACGCCTCACATTGACACCCATTCTAACCATGCGTATTATCGCCTCTCGCGGTGGTCTGATTTCGCGCAAGTGTTTGGCTGTCTGACGTTTACTTTGCCGGCGGGTTAGTGACTATGGGAATCTTCAGCAGCTTCGAGCATATCGTGCGCGACCACGAACCGCTAGCGCCATATACCTGGTTCCGGTTGGGTGGTCAGGCAGACTATTTTGCGGAACCGACATCGGTTGACGAGCTTTCTGCGCTCGTTCGCCGCAGCGCTGAACACGACATGCCGGTACGGATTTTGGGGGGCGGATCGAACTTGCTGGTGCGCGACGAGGGGGTGCGAGGACTAGTCATTCGCTTGTCCGCGGGTGCGTTTTCGGCGATTCGTGTGGACGGTAGGGCGGTTACAGCGGGCGGTGGAGCCAAGTTAGGGCATGTAATTTCAACTACCGTGCGAGAGGGACTTGCTGGGTTGGAAGAACTCGTTGGTATTCCCGGAACGGTTGGCGGTGCACTCCATGGGAACGCGGGAAGTCACGGCTCTGACGTCGGCCAGTGGACAAAAAGCGCTTCCGTCATGTCCCGTACCGGAGATATATCGACTCGACGAAAAGAGGATCTGCGCTTTGCCTATCGCCAGAGCAGTCTGGACGAATTGGTGACCTTGGAAGTGCAGTTCGAACTGGAACAGGAAGATGCCAGGGAAATCACGAAGAGACTTCAGAAGTTGTGGATTCTTAAGAAGGCAAGTCAACCGTTAGCGGACCAGAACATGGGCTGTATTTTCAAAAGCCCTGGCGGCGTTAGTGCAGCCAGTTTAATTGAGCAAGCTGGGATGAAAGGCATTCGAGCGGGCGATGCGGATGTCAGCGAACGCGATGCGAACTTCATCATCGCTGGACGAGGTGCGACTAGCCGTGATGTACTGCAACTAATCGAGCAACTCCGTCGGGGTGTGGCTGAAAAGCTGGGGGTCGAGCTGGAGACACAGATCGAAGTTTGGTGAACGGAAGCCACATGGCGGGTTTCATCATCAATACTTGCCGTCAGGGAGGATGGCAATGAAAGCCTCGAAACGAATAAGCTGGACCGAATCTGCGATGCTCGGATTCGCGCCATTGTTGCGCTTTTTTGGCCGAGGAATGTTGAAGACCTTTCCACTCGTGCTGCTCACCATCGCCGTGCTGATTGCGGTCGCGATGCTGGCCTGGAAGCAATGGGGAGGAGAAGTTGTTGCCCAACCTCGATTTCGACTGGACCCAGCGAAAGTAACCATACCATCGCAGCCGGAATGGATTCAGGTGGACGTTCGCGACGAAGTTCTTCGCGATGCGTCGCTGGTGAACGCGTCGCTGCTCGATTCCGACTTGACCGTACGGATTGCGAACGCGTTCGCTGCTCATCCTTGGATTGCCAAGGTGCGTCGAGTTGGCAAGGTGCCGCCGGACAAGGTGCACGTCGATGTTGAATATCGCAAGCCGGTTGCATTGGTGGAGGTACGTGATTTTGTTTATGCCACGGATGCCGATGGCGTGGTACTGCCGTCGGACTATTTTATAAAATTTCCCGAGGAAGTTCGTCGATTCCCACGCATTCAAATCGACGGGATCGGACTTAATGTCCCCGTAGGCTCGCCATGGGGAGATCACCGAATAACCGGTGCCGCCAAAACCGCTTCGCTTTTGGTCGAGGGCTGGACGAGATATGGTTTATATCGCATCAGTCTTTGGGTTCCAGCTACGGCTCACCAAAAAACGGCGCCCATGTACGAGCTTACGTCTAAGTCGGGAGCACGCATAATATGGGGCCACGCTCCGCGCAAGGAGTCAAGCGGTGAGACGGTCGCAACCGAGAAGGTGCGACGACTAGAACGTTTTGTGGAAAACAACGGTTCATTTGCTGATAAGCCTGCCAAGTTGACGGTGGACTTGAACGACGCGAAGGCAGCGATACCCGCCACCGAGACAGCTCGACGGCGGTAGGAGAGCATTGCTGTTTTTGAGTTCGGGAGAATGCAATGTGAAAAGTGGAAAATGAAAAGTGCAAAGTGCAAAGTGCAAAGTGCAAATTGCTGGGGGGAGCCAGGGCCGGCGCGTTATCAGAGTCATTTTTCATTTTTCATTTTTCACTTTTCATTCCGCATCCGAGATATGTTTGTGGTCCATTTTTGAAGCAGCCAACACCAGCGCACCGTGTACGACCACAGACTCACCCAATTGGGACGGGACAATGTTGTACGAACGGTTGAGTGGCGGAAACACGTATTCGGCAACATAGCGTCTCACTGGATTCAGAAATAATTCTTCGCCCATCAGGGATACGCCGCCGCCCACGATGATGACTTCGGGTGCCACGAGCGTGATCGTCTGCGCGATCGCCCATCCTAGCGTTCGACAGGCTAAGTTGATCGCCTCACGGCAAGCGGTAACGCCGTTCCGCGCTCCGTCGGCGATCGTCTGACCCGTAACCTCATGATCGTTCACTACCAATCCCAATCGGCGCGCCGTTTCGACAATTCCCAAACCGCTGACGTAGGATTCCACGGTCCGATCACTCGAAACGGCTTCCAAGCTGGGGCGTAGATGACCGATTTCGCAAACTGCCGGTCGACCCACGCCATGCAATTGACCGTTGAATACCAGGCCGCCGCCCACGCCTGTTCCGACAGTGACGTACAGAACAAGTCGAATTCCTCGGCCGGCACCGCAAGTGGCTTCTGCAACTGCCGCTACATCGCAGTCGTTACCCACAAACGTAGGCCTTTGGAATTGATCGCTGCACCAAGCCCCCAGCGGCACGTCCTCCCAGCCGGAAACCTGATGGCTCTTCGTGGTTCGCCCGGTTTCTGAATTCACCGGTCCTCCAAAACCGATCCCAACGCCTTCGATCGAATGAAGCTTGCACATTTCGCTTCCCTCGACAGCGATCTGATCCATAATTCCACGTGCCCCTTTCTTCGGATCGACACTTAATCGGCGGAAGTCCGCAAAATCACCACCTCTGCCCGAACCAATTCCGAACTGTAACTTCGTTCCGCCAATTTCAATTCCTAAATACATAGTGTGCACTCTGGAAAAGGTTGCGTTTCATAGACCTTAGTCTTTACTTCGTAGCCCTCGCCCGAATTTTGCCACTTCAAGGTTGGTCACGAGTAAAATTCAATACGAATCACGAAAGCGCGAAATGCGAAGTCACGAAATTGGCGCTGGAAGTTAATCCGCTTGATGACCGGTTAGGCTTTAATGCTGGGGAGCAGATCATTCGAAAAAGCTCTCCACGAATCCCGATCCTAGTGGCAATTGGACCGCCGCGACTGCTTCGAGAGTCTCTCCCGACAACCGTCGCGATTTCGTGCCGTCCGCCATCTCTCGGAATTTGTTTCGTGTTTTCGTCTTTCGTGTTTTCGTGATTCGTATTTAGATCCAGGTCCGCGGGGGCCGTCAGGCTTCAACATCCCACCACTTGTAATCGCAATTCCCTCTGATGAGAATCCCTTAAGTAATTGAGTCCGCAACGTCGCCGATATGAACAGTTTTTTTTGCGTCTATCGTGACCCTATGTCGTTCGAATCGACCTTACCTTACACGGAGAAATACAAATGCGTAACCTTCGAGTTTTATCTGTGACTGTGACTCTGACTCTACTTGCGTTGGCGATAGTCTGCGATTCCGCGCTATCGGACGACAACGATGGATTTCGTCCGCTATTTAATGGTAAAGATCTAAAAGGCTGGTCACAGAAAAACGGAACAGCAACCTATCGCGTCGAAGACAATTGTGTCGTGGGCAAAACGAGCGAAGGTAGTCCTAATTCATTCATGTGCACCGATAAGGAATACGGAGACTTCGAGTTGAAGTTCGAAGTCAAGGTCGACAACGAACTCAATTCGGGCGTGCAGTTTCGTTCGCAAAGCAAGCCGGATTTCAACGATGGTCGCGTTCACGGTCCGCAAGTTGAAATCGCAACCGATGGTACGGCAGGTTACGTCTACGGCGAAGGTCTCACCACCGGTTGGTTAACAAAAGACATGTCGAGTTCCGAGGCGAAGACAGCCTTCAAGAGCGGCGAATGGAATAAGTACCATGTGAAGGCGGTAGGCAAGAAAATGAATACCTGGGTCAATGGAATTCCAATCGTCGTTGATTTCACCGACGACAAAACCGAATTGCGATCGGGCTTTATAGGTTTGCAAGTTCACGGTATTGCAAAGGATAAAGGGCCGTTCGAAGTGCGATGGCGCAACATCATGATCAAGGAACTGAAGTAAGTGACCACGCATGCCTTCCCCACCACGCATCGAATCGGTGTTTTTCTGGGCGTGTCTGGCGACCTGTGCTCTGACACGAGCGGTTGATGCGGCAACCGATCATCCCATTATTCCAGCGTTAGAGCGATTCACCGCCGGCGAGGTAACGCCTGAACTTGCCGGCCAGGTCTTGTTGGCAGAACTCAATTGTTTATCGTGCCA
>JANNPR010000352.1:0-1683 GCA_031400345.1 Planctomycetota bacterium
GCTTACGGCCGCGTATCTGATCAAAAAAGCAGGTAAGTCTGTGTGCCTGTTAGAGCGAGAACGCATCGGCGCGGTGGACACTGGTCATACGACCGCCCATCTAACCTATGTAACGGATCAGCGCCTCACGCAACTTGTGAATTCATTTGGCGAACAGCGCGCACGACTCACTTGGGAGGCGGGCGCACTGGCGATAGAAACAATCGATTCGATTTCTAATGCTGAGGAAATTGAATGCGAGTTCCGCAGAGTTCCCGGGTTCCTACACGCGCCCATTAAGTCTGACAAGAATGATACGGCGGACTTGGAAAAGGACTGCGAACTAGCTAAGAAACTTGGCTTTGAAGCTCGGTTTTTGTCTGAAGTTCCGTACTTTCGCAAACCGGGAATTATTTTCTCCGATCAAGCGAAGTTCCATCCTCTGAAATACTTGGCCGGACTCGCAAAATGCGTGAATGGTGACGGTTGCGCCATTTTCGAAGAAACCGAAGTCACAGAAGTTCGTGACGACCCAATGATCGTGGAGACGAAGGACCAACAAATCGACTGCGAGTATTTGGTCATCGCAACGCACGTCCCGCTGACGGGAACGACGGGCTTAATCAATGCCACGCTTTTTCAATCAAAGCTGTTTCCCTATTCGTCCTACGTGATCGGAGCAAAGGTGCCGCACGGTATTCTCCCCGAAGCAAACTTCTGGGACACATCGGATCCGTATTATTACCTTCGAGTCGACCGGCATGAGAAATATGACTATGTGATCTTCGGAGGCGAAGATCATAAGACGGGTCAGGTGTCGAATACGGAAGAATGCTATTCGCGGCTGGAAAAAGTCCTGCTGGAAATAATTCCGAAGGCGAAGGTGCATCGGCGCTGGTCAGGCCAAGTGATCGAAACGAATGATGGGTTACCTTACATCGGTGAAACCGCCCAGCATCAGTTTGCAGCCACCGGATTTAGTGGTAACGGCACGACGTTTGGGACGCTTTCCGGCATCATGGCCTGTGATGCCGTGCTGGGGCGTGCGAATTCATGGCAAGAGCTGTTCAACGTCAATCGGAAGAAGTTAATCGGCGGGACCTGGGATTACATCACTGAGAATCTCGACTACCCGTATTACATGGTGAAGGACCGCCTATCGGGTTCTGAAGGCAAAAGTACCGAAGACGTGAAGCCGGGCGAAGGAAAAGTCATCACCATCGATGGCGAACGGGTCGCCTGCCATCGAGACCAAGAAGGAAACTTAAGTACCGTCTCGGCGGTGTGCACTCACATGGGTTGCCTGGTGCGCTGGAATTCTGCCGAGCATACCTGGGATTGCCCCTGCCACGGTTCGCGATTTCACACCAACGGGGAGGTTTTAGCAGGACCGGCTGAGGCATCGTTGAAGCGTAAGTAGGAAATGGAAGCCACCGGCTACCAAACGGCATGGCGCGCTCCCAAGAAGGTTTGTAACGGTATTCGGGTCGTAGGCGCAATTTACGACCCACCCTGAAAGCAGAGACACGTCACTTGTTTGATTCAGACAACCGAAATTAAAGCCATGTCACAATCTCTTTCCCGCGTGTGGTTGCACATTGTGCCGCAGCCCTCCCAAACGAAGCCGCGGTCTATTTCGGCCTCGTTTTTCCGCCGATGGAGTAACACGCTTGTTGCTCGGCCGAGGATGGGATTGTTTGACGT
>JANNPR010000367.1:0-6083 GCA_031400345.1 Planctomycetota bacterium
CGTTGCCCGGCCAGCGGATGATCAGTTCGCCGCCCCGTGTCGTCACGCGAACCTCGGGATCGAGAAGGCCCACTGATACCAGGTCGCCACGGCGTTTTGTTCCAGGTGCCTGTCTTTCGGGAATTGTTCGAGTCCTTTCGCGTAAACATCGACTGCCTTCTGCCATTCCTTTGCCTTCCGATGCTCTTCTGCCCAAGCGCCGTAAATCGTTCCTGCAATTGGGGCGACCTCCGTTTCCGCTTTCAATAGACCTTTGCTCTGGTCGAGGGCGGAGAGCGCGTCATCGTACTTCGCCTGGCTCGTCAACTTCTGGACGACTCGCTGCACGTGCGATTTGGCAACGTCGGCCAGTCCTGGAGTAGCGGCGAAACGCTTCAGTTGCTTGGCAAGAACTTCTTTCGCCGCAACGGTTCCCTCTTTCGCATAGGTCTCCGTCGCCCATTCCTGCACGCAATACACGATGTTCGTCTCCGTGAGGCTTTTGTTGGATACCTTCCTCAGAGCCCTCTCATACACCTCCAGCGCACCGGCCCAGTCTTTGTTTTTGATGAACGACTGAGCCCAGTTATCCCAAGTCACCATCCAATTGTTTTCGAGGTGCTTGTCCTTTGAGAACTTGCCGAGTCCTTTCGCATAGACGTCGATCGCTCCCTGCCAGTCTCCTTTCCTGACGAGTTCCTTTGCCCAGCCATCGTACACCGAGCGAGCAAGGACCAGCGCCAAGTCCCTGTCCTTTAGCAGGTCAGCACCGCGCTCCGCAGCCGATAGTGCTTCGTCGTACTGACTCTTGCCTAGGTGATCCTGCATGACTTTGTGGAGATGGCTTATTAAAACCTGCTTTACCTCCTCCGACTGGGGATATCTTTGCAGCAGTGTGCCTAGCGTTTTCTCCGCGGCGGCGGCTCCATCGTTGGCATAACTTTGGCGAATCCACTCCTGGGCGGCATAGGCGACGTGATTGCCCAGTCGCTTATCATCGGGATGTTGTTTCAAGGCGGCATCTAGGATGTCGGACGCTTTATCGAAGCGACCATTCTTTTCTTCGCTCTGCGCCCACCGGTGATGGAGCGACTCGCCCCATTCTGCGAGTTCCTGGCGGGGCTCCTTATCGAGCTTCTTCAAACCCGGCTCGACCAGCGCGATAGCGCGCTCCCACTCGCCAGCCTTGATGTGCTCTTCTCCGGGGCGGATGAACACCCACGACTGCATGCGGAGGAAATTTCCGTCCGGCACGGCGGCGGCAGCCCGACGCAGAACGGCCAGGGCCTCGTCATTCTGGCCCGCCTTCATCAGTGTCTCCGCCCAGTCGGACCAGACGAACTTGTGATTGTTGACCAGCGCCGCGTCTTTAGGAGCCAGGGCCAGCCCCGTACTGAGAACGTCGAGCGCCTCATTGTGTTTCTTTTCGCGAGCCAATTCGCCGCTCCAATTCACAAGCACTCCGAGTGCGCCCTTCACGGAGGAATCGAATTCCGGATCGAGACTCATCGCCCGAAAATACGCCAGCAGCGCGGCGTGGTGCCGCTTTTCTTCGCTGAACCCGACGCCTCGGTTGTAGTACGTGATGGCCACCAGTCCGATGTCTCCGACTTCACGACGTTCGGCGCGGTTGCTGTCGGGGATGTAGGCGAAGCCGGTCAGCTTGGTGAACTCCTGCTGAACCGCCGGGTCGCGCGACGGATTGAAGCCGCCTGCGGTGGTGGTTTCGACGTCCGCGTGCTTCGCGCCGTCATAATGAATGGAAAAGGCATGCTGCGGCACCTCGATGCCTCGCACGTCCAATCCCAATCGCCGTCCAAGGATATTAAACATCGTGGCGGACGAGACGCAGTTGAACGTGCCGGTCTCGAGAATGTCCGACACATTCGTCTGCTTGGCGACATAACCTTTGGCCATTGGCCCGGCGTGCAAGAACTTCAACAAAGCCGCCCCTTTGCCGAAAGGCGATTTGGCTACCTCCACCGCTTGCCGAGCGTCGGTCTCGATCTCGTCCAAACGCGCGAGGTATCGCTTTCGCTTCTGAGCATCGAGCACGCCCGACGACAGGAGCGCCGCCTCGGCAAAGGACCAGCGGTCGAGATTCCCGTCCTTCGCATCCTCGAACAGGTCCGCCTCCTCCTGGGAGATGGACACATTCAACGCGGCGTTCTTCTCCAATCGCTTCAGGACGTCGAGCGCTTTGGCAGGCGACTCTTTGAATTGATAGCGTGTCACCGGCGGACCTTCGCGTCCCAAGACGCGCACCTCGGCTACCGCGACGCGACTGGATTTTGGGCCGGGAGCGAACCGCAGCATGACCCATTTGGCCGCGACCGGCACGAAGCGGAATTCCTGCGGTTGCCGGCTGGCTTTGAGCGGATCGTTCCGAATCGATTGAAAGCCCGCGTGCGGCGACAAAGCGGAAACCAGAAAATCAACTTGCGCCGGCGGTGCCGCATCACCTTCTGCCCCGCCGACAGTGACCACGAGTCGCTCGACCGCGACGGTTTTGCCACCAAAGCCGTAGACCACCTCGAACGGCGAATCCTGGGCTGCGGTCAGTGTGGCAATGGTGGAAACGTCACCGTCGTACAGAGCTTTCAATTGCGAGGCCTCGTTGGCGATAACGTTCGAGTGCTCAACAGACACGGTCGACAACGCCAACACATTGACAGCATCCGAGTCTGCCGCACTGCAATGTCTTCCCGCCAGCAAGGCGATGAGGGCTACACGGATCATGCTAAAAGGCAGTTGGCGCATGAAAGAATCTCCTCGGTGTGAACTGGAATGAAAAAATTTAAAGAATTTGTAGGAGTTTCAGTTGTTCTCATGGGTACGGGCATCGACTAATATTCATCTCGCGCAGCGCTTTTAGTCGAAAAGCGGTACTTTCTGTATTAGGAGCCTTGGTGATGGCCGGCGGCGATGGTTCGGACTCGTTTCTTGCTCACGCGAAGGCCGGCGACGTATCCGCCCGCGGTCGGATTCTCGATTTGTAGCAAGACTACAAACAATTAAAAAGGAGTTGACTCTATGTCTTTTCGGGAATGGATCACCGTGGGCTGGTTGTCGGTAGCGCTGATGGTTTTTCCGTCGGTGCAACACGCCTGCGGGGCGAGCGACAGCGGCGTAAAACTGGTGGGCCGATCCGACAAAGACATTCCCCCGCAGAGTTGGTCCCTTGTGAACACTCAGGACAACAACATCGTCGCTAAGATCGAACGGAAATGGGGTTTCGCGGCCGCTCCACCAGGCCGGTACGTCGTCCGCGTGCTACCGCAAGGGTCTAAGGCTTTGGAAATCCCCTGGGGCGAAGTAGCGGTCGAAGATGGGCAGACGGTTACCGTCAAGTTGGAGTCGGGCGTCGAGCTATTGGGGAGGACGGCCGACGAGGTAAGACTGGAACACTGGGACGTTGTCGATAAGAAGACGAACAAGCCAATCTCCCACACCTACCGACGATGGGGATTCACGCCGCTGCCACCGGGTGAGTACGCGATCAGCATCTTGCCGAACGGGCACGAAGCAGTGGAAATCAAGTGGGGCGACATTATTGTTGAGGAAGGGGAGACTGAGTCCATCAAATTGGCAACGGGTGTCGACGTGACGGGGCGATCGACTGACGACGCGAAACTTAAGCACTGGAAAGTCATCGACAAAGCCACGAACAAGCCAATCGCCAACACGTCCCGACGTTGGGGATTCACGGCTGTGCCGTCCGGAAACTACTCGATTCGAATCCTGCCGAACGAACACGATGCCGAGGAGGTTGCCTGGGGCGACGTGACCATCCAAGAAGGACAAATTGCGACTGTGAAAGTCAGCTCGGGGATTGAACTGGCGCCCCAGTCGGATGACGAGAAGCCGCCGAAGTATTGGACCGTCGTCGATAGAGAGACAAACACGCCGTTCGCAAACGTGTCTAAGCGCTGGGGATTTACGCCGCTGCCGCCAGGCGAGTACGAGATATTTAAGCCGCCAACGCGTTGGGGTGTAAAAGTGATCGACGGCGAGGTGGCCAAGACCTCGGAGCCTGCACTCGAGGTTCGCCTGGCGCGGGTCACCGGCGTGGGACAAAAGACCGAAAAGGAGCGTGATCCTGAAGGATTCAAGAAACTGGAAGAGGAAATAGAAGTGGCCATTCGCCGCGGGGCGGAATGGCTCAAAAGGCAGAGCGAACTTGGTTCCATCGGCAAAAGTTTGGATCTTCAGAATACGCGGCCCACGATTGGCATTCTGGCCTTGGTCCATGCCGGTGAATTTGAGCGTGATCCGACCTTGGCCAATCGCTGCATTGACTATCTGTTGCGTCGGTCTGTGAACGCATCCCGGGGAACGTACGCAAACTCGATCACGGCAATGTCATTGCGGGACATCGCCCCACAGCGTTACCGGAGCCGGATGTTCGAATGCGCTCAGTGGCTCGTGGAAAACCAGGGGTCGGACGACACACGCAAGGTTTGGGGATATGGCGACCGAATTCCCGGACTGGCTGAGCCAAAACCGTTGGAAAAACAACCAACCGGAGCGCGCAGTTCGGTACCAAACCGTCGTCGGAAGCAACCCACGTCGCTGGAAGTTGTCCGCCGAGGCTTGATTTCGAAACCTAAAGGCTATTGGGACAATTCTTGTACGCAGTTTGCGGTGCTTGGTTTGCACGCGGCGGTGACGACCCAAATTCAGGTGCCGCAGGAGGTGTGGGAGCGGGTTGAACAACATTTCCATGATGATCAGAACGACGATGGCGGGTGGGGCTACAACGGCAGCGGCACGTACGGCAGCATGACCTGCGCGGGAATCGCCAGCCTCGTCGTCGCCCGTCATCATCTCGCCAAAGATAAACCGACGTTGGATCCGAGCGTGGTGAAGGGTTTGGAGTGGCTCGCTTCGAACTTCACTGTCAAAGAAAATCCGAAGCGCAACAGTCATCACTACTACTATCTTTACGGGCTGGAACGCGTTGGGGTGCTCGCAGGTACCGAGTTTCTGGGCGAGAACGAATGGTATTCGGTCGGCGCGCGGTACCTACTTCAGGAGCAGCAGGCCGACGGGTCGTGGCGATCCCGAGAGGCACCCTCGGCCGAGGACTACCTCGACACTTGTTACGCGATCCTCTTTCTGCGACGTGCCACGTTACCGCTCCGGCCGGACGAACCGGCGTACGTAAGCGTGGAATCGGAAAAAGGCACCGTACCGCTGGCGCTGCTGCCCGCTGTCGAGTTGATCCTCGACTCGTCGGGAAGCATGGCGGAGCAGGTCGAGGGACGCGTCAAGATCGACGTGGCGCGGGACGTGACGAATCAACTGATCAAGGAACTTCCCGACGAAATGCCCGTCGGCCTCCGGCTGTACGGCCACTGGGGCGAGTGGGTGGCCCGCCGCACGGATCCCCAGGCGGGTAAGATACCGGTTTCCGATCCGCGTCTGGACACGGACAGCGAACTGGTAGCCAAGATCCGTCCACTAACCAAGGAGCACCGTAAGAAAATCGGCGAATGGCTCGATTTTGCCCAGCCCCGTGGCAAGACCCCGATGATCTATTCCCTGCTTCAGGCTAAACACGATTTCACCAGCGATTTGCCAGGCGCCAAGACAGTCGTGCTGATTAGCGACGGCGTGGACACGTGCGGCGGCAAGTTAGAAGACGTGGCGGCCGCGTACCGCGGTTCCGACGTCGCTGTCGTGGTTCATGTCGTGGGCTTCGACATCAAAGACACCGACGCGGAGAAGCAATTGGGAGAAATCGCACGGCTGGGTGGCGGCATCTACTACAAGGCCAGCGACGCCAGACACCTGACGGCGGCCTTGCAATCCGCGCTGGAACTGCGGTTTGAGATATGGGACGAAGCGAACCAGCTTGTCGTCGCTCACGGAACGGTCGGCGGCGACCCGACTCCCGTTAAGTCCGGCAAGTACCAGCTTCGCGTGCAACACGAACACGTAAAGCCTATCACCGTTGAGTTATCGAGTGGCGACTATGTTGACGTTGTGCTGAACGAAACCGGCCAGCTCGCTCAGCCGTAGTAGGCACACTCCGTGTGCCGTTGCATAAGTATTCGTAGTAGGCACGCTCCGTGTGCCGTAACGGCACACGGAGTGTGCCT
>JANNPR010000370.1:0-2975 GCA_031400345.1 Planctomycetota bacterium
GGCGAGTACGCTGTGTGGGAGCGTGAACAAACCGAACGCCATGAGTTTTACGCCGGCGAGGTGTTTTCGCAGGCAGGCGGGACGCGACGACACAGCCTGATTGGCACCAATACTGCCCGCGCGATCGGCAACCTGCTGCAAGGGCGAGATTGCGTCGCTCACGGCAGCGATATGCGAGTCCACATTCAAGCGACTGGTTACCAGGCCTATCCGGATGTATCGGTCGTTTGTCCGCCGGTGGAAGGCAATTCAGAGGAAGTGATTTCGAATCCCATTTTAATCGTCGAAATCCTGTCACCATCGACTGCCGACTTCGATCGTGGCGGCAAGTTTGGGCACTACCGTCAGATTCCATCCTTGAAAGAATACCTGGTCTTTTGGCAGGAAGAAGTCCACGTTGAACAGCATACTCTCACCACCGACGGATTATGGTTACTACGTGAAGTTGTTGGCATCGATCAGACTCTGCAACTGGCCAGCCTCGGACAGCCGCTCGCACTGAGTGATGTCTACGACAAAGTTAAATTTGAATGATCAGTTGTTTTCAGCAACATGTCGCTTCAGTCAGCCCGACGCCTCACCCACGATCAAATTCTTTCCTGATAACGGCGAAAGGGGGACTTCTAGGCAGAGTCACCTCTTCAGCATCTCACCGACAAACTCGACTAAGGCTTTTGTGGCGGGATCGTCTGGCCGCCCGAGGTCGTCGTTGAGCTTGGTGTGATTGGTATCCGTGCCACCGTGCAGTTTCGCAGTGATGCCGGCTTGACTCAGCACAGTGCCGAGCCGCTGCGCTTGGGCGGTCGTGTCCGGATGATCGCTTACGTACAGGATCAGAAACGGTGGGATTCCTTTGCCCTTTACGATATGCGTGACGGCCGAGAAATCGAGATGTTTATCGGGATCATTGCCGAATTTCTCCCGATGACCAAACTTCGCCTGAGGCTGGCCATGCACCCGGCGACGAGTCTCAGCGGTAGTGATGATGGCAGGCACGTCGTAAGTATCGCCATCGACAGGCACGCAGCCTTTGAGAATCGAGAACGATAGCCCTTCGGCTTTCAAGTAGCGATCATCGGTACAGATCAACGCCGCGAGTTGCGCTCCTGCAGAATGGCCCATGACCAAGAGACGTTTCGGATCGCCCCCATGCTCCGCGATGTGCTCATGCACCCAGTGGATGGACTTGGCGACGTCGCGAACGATGGTTCCCATGTCCACGCTCGGCAGCAGTCGATAGTTTGTGGACACAAAGACGAAGCCCTTGTCCATAAACGCCTGCGGCTTGCTCTCAACACTTGCCTTATCACCAGTTTGCCATCCTCCGCCGTGTATCCAGAATACTACGGGCAAGTTCTTCGCATCATTTGGCGCATAAATATCCAGCACCTGGCGCTCGTGTGCTGGTTCTGCGTAGGGGACGTCTCGCTGCACCTTTTGGGCTTGCACGGACGAAACCAAAAGGGTGCACGCGATGACGTACGGCAACAGGATTTTCATTTTTGGTATTTTTCAGTTGGGAAGAACGGAGGGCGAGAAAGGAGAAACTTCGACGTCGATCCGTCCGCCCATATCGACGTCGATGTACAGGGATTCATTTTCGGTATGCCACGGACGTAAATCAAGTGATCTAGAAATACCCGGCCCGGCAACCAACGGGATTGTGCGCGCGGCACCGCCGGCCTGTGCCGCCCTGCTTTTCCATTCATGGTAAGATCGCGGCAATGGATGTGAACTGCCGGTGCGACCTGGCCGACAGGTCGGACAAACCGCTTAGAGGAAATTTACAACATGAAAACCGCACTCGTCTTCTTGGTCTCGCTTGGTGTTGTTTGCGGCCAAGCCAATGCTGGAGAGGCGGCGACAAAAAAGCCGAACGTGCTCTTTTGCATTGCCGACGATGCCTCGCCGCACTTCGGAGTCTACGGCTTTGACTGGGTCAAGACGCCGAGCATCGATCGCGTCGCAAGGGCCGGGCTGGTGTTCGAGAACGTCTACACTCCGACCGCCAAGTGTGCTCCGTCGCGCGCGGCAATTCTGACCGGTCGCAATCCGTGGCAACTTGAAGAGGCGGCCAATCATCAGTGCTTCTTTCCGGCGAAGTTCCGATCGTTCACTGAGACCCTGCTAGGCGCAGGCGTGTCTGTGGGTGCGCAGGGCAAGACGTGGGGGCCGGGGACTGCGACGACCGCCGACGGCAAGCCGCGCAACTTTGGTATGACGAAATGGGGCGGGAACGCGGCCGACCCCGGGGTGGGCTTTCGCGATTTCCTCGCCGCTCGCGAGAAGGGGCAGCCGTTCTTCTACTGGTTCGGCAGCGGCGATCCGCATCGCGCCTACAAGCTCGATTCGGGAATCGCCGCCGGCAAGAAACCGTCAGATATCGATCACGTCCCCGCATTCTGGCCGGACAACGATGTCGTCCGTCGCGACATGCTCGACTACGCTCTGGAAGTTGAAGCGTACGATGCGCAGGTCGGTTCGTTGCTGAAGGTGCTCGAAGAATTGGGCGAGCTCGACAACACGCTGGTGATCGTCACGTCGGATCACGGCATGCCGTTCCCGCGAGTGAAGGGGCACAACTACGACATGTCGAATCGCGTCCCGCTCGTGGCAAGCTGGCCGCAGGGTATCGCGAAACCCGATCGGCGAGTCACCGACCTCATCAGCCTTGTGGACCTCGCGCCGACGCTGCTGGAAGTCTTCGGAGTCGACGGCGTGAAATCGGGCATGGGGTCGATCACCGGAGCCAGCTTCACCGACCTACTACGAGGTCAGCCGGCTCGCGAACGCGACTTCGTGATCTTGGGCCGCGAACGCAATGACGTACAGGCTCGACCGGGCACACCGCACGGACTCGGTTACCCGGTGCGAGGTATGCGCGAAGGTAACCTATTGTACCTGCACAACTTCGCCCCCGACCGCTGGCCCTGTGGCAATCCCGACCTGGGGCTGATAGACACGGACGCCAGCCC
>JANNPR010000378.1:0-2849 GCA_031400345.1 Planctomycetota bacterium
GCCAGCCAATACCTTATCACCGAGCACTCGATTGTCACTGTTCCCTGGGTTGACGCGGGATCTTTTCTTTGTTTCTCTGCTACATTCGCGGCGAACGACGAGACTGCGGAAGACCAACTGATGTCGGAGGCGGAAAAACGATTCCGATCCGTTCGGTTGGTGTTTTAGAGCGTCGAGTTTAGGTCACCCCCATGGATAGAGTTGCGATCTTCGTGGACGTACAGAACGTCTTCTACACGGTGAAACAGACCTACGGATGTCATTTCAATTATAAGGCGTTCTGGGATCAAGTCACTGCGGAAAGAGAGGTCGTCGGGGCCTTCGCGTACGCTATCGATCGCAAGGATCCCAAGCAGATCCGCTTCCAGCAAATCCTTGAGTCCATCGGCTTCAAAGTAAAGCTTAAGCCCTTCATTCAGAGAAGCGATGGCTCCGCGAAGGGGGATTGGGACGTGGGCATCACGCTCGACATGATTGAGCTCGCAAAAAAGGTTGACGTGGTCGTGTTAGTGTCCGGCGATGGCGATTTCGACCTCGTCGTCAGGAAGCTTCGGGACGCCCACGGCGTGGAGGTCGATGTGTACGGTGAGAGGAAGCTAACGGCGGCAACCCTGATTCAGGCCGCGACCCGGTTCTTCCCGATCGAAGGCCACCTCTTACTGTCGAGGTAGCCCGGGACTTCTGTCGACAGCACTCGGAGAGACTGGGGGGCCGCCGAATCAAAACGAACTACGTCCCCTTACGCCTTTTCACACCAACCCGAAGCGTAAGCAAGGAAATCCGGCCGGTATCTCACTCATGCAATGGATAATCCGAAAGCTCGGCGAAGTGCTAAGTTGGTTTCCCAGCTTAAGGAAGTAAGGATTCGTGGTTAGATCGACGAACGTTTCACCTCGGTCACATCGACCGCGTTTACATTGTTTCCGAAAACGGTCTTCGGCAACAAGGACATTGGCCGTCGAAGCCATTCAGCAGTGCTCGAAACTATGTGGTGTTTAGTATTCAAGCTTTTACGCGTTTGTAACGCAGAGAAAAACAACTCAAAACTTTTTCCGTCCGCTTTGGGGAATTCCTATTTTATTTTTCAGCCCGGAGGGCGACATGCAATAGCCCGGAGCGGAAGCTCCTGGTATGCGGTGGAGTAATGGTTTTAGCCCCGGACGGGACGGCACACGGAGCAGTCACCAAACGGTGTTTCGCACATTGCACCGCTGCCGTTATGTCGCCCCTTCCGGGGCTGCGTACGAATATGGGACGACGCTTACCAGGGGTTGCCACCCTCGTTGTTACCCATAAGTCATGGCCCCGCCTCGGCGCCGGGACCGAAAAGTTGCCAGCAGGTAGCGAAATCCTGCATGCGTTGCATGCCGATCCAAAGGGTCTGCGGGCCCGGTTGTGTGCCTTTTCGATCAATATACCCACCCAGCTGCGCTATCATCCGGACCATGACACCAAGGGATGGCGGCTGCTTCGGAGGATCTTCGCGACGCATTACTTTCCAAACCGATTGCCATTCCGCCGGTTCAAAGACGGCTTCAGAATCAATTTCGGGACAGCTGCGTCCTAAGCGGCACACGAACAAAGTTCGCCAAGCCACGACCAGGTATACGGCCAAGCAGGTCAGCAATCGGTCCATGTATTCAAACAGGCGTTGCTCGACTTCGCAGCCCGATTTTAAAACTCGGAAGAAAACCTCAATCATCCACCTAGTGCAGTAATACTGAATTACCTTTTGTACTTGTTCGATTTCGTCCACGGGCAGACTGGTGATGATAAGCCATTCCACAGGTACATCATCGGCGGGTGGATTTACTTCGCTGACCAAGACTACATTCACCGTCACTGGTGGCAGCTTATGATCCAGACGCCAGGGCGGACGCAACGTGACACGCGTGGCCCGAACAACCAACTCCGCTTTGCGAGACTTGCGTGGTTGTCGTCGACCGCGCTTTTCGCAACTAACTTTTGCTGTGCGGCCGCGGATCTGAAGTGTCTTGCCGAACAATACGGGCTGGCTTAAAACCGCGGCACGCAAATGCTTTTCAGTGGCATCCTCGTCAACGATCAAAGCCCGATCCTGGCAAGCGCGTACGATCCAATCCGCAGTTTTGGGTTCGCTCGCCCCTTCCACCAACAACTCATAGATATCCGCTTCGCTGTCAGCGACACAGATGACTTGCGTGGACGGGCAGTGTTGAGATTGCTCACGAGCTTCTTGGAGCGTAACAACCCACCGGTAGCTCTCTTTGTCTTCGATAGGAACCGCGGCACGCTGCGCGCGGGACAATTCAGCGTTTATCGGTTCCTCGTCTCGCACCCAGGCCTTCCCTGACACGGTTCCCAGCGGTACTCCGTCGGGAGTGAAGGCATGCAATAGATGAAGCAGAGCACCACGTCGCGAACCGCCGTCCAAAGGACCAGAACCCGCAACCACTTGCTCCGGCCTCGTCACATCAACTTCCGTCGTGTCCTGCACCACCAATACAACTGGCTGCGCTTTCATCCGTTTCCGGGTGGCATCGCAGTGAGGTTGAAGAACATCTTCAAAGCTTGTTTTTTCATTCTCAAAGAATCGGTAAGCGGCCTTCCATTCAGATCGCCCACCGCAAGCTTGCGGAATGCTGGCGGTGGGTTGAGCCGCAAGCTGAGACAAAACGATCTTCAAGCGTTTGTTCAATCGTCTGTCCTTGAGGCGGGCCGTTTCCATTTCCTCTCTCGCCCATGGAGCTAGCATTTGTGTCATCCTTGACTGGTTTCGCCTTTCTACACCAACTTACTCATTCCGCATAATTGCCGAATCCGCCTAGTTGCACAATGTCGCGTGGACTTATGGGTAACAACGAGGGTTG
>JANNPR010000285.1:0-4527 GCA_031400345.1 Planctomycetota bacterium
ATCTTCGCCGGCACCTACAGAGACTTGCTGCGCAATGCACGGCTTGATGTGCGTTACCACAACCCCGCAACTGACCCAATCCCCGAACAATGGGCCGAGACAATCGGCAAGTTCGATTACGTTGTCTTAATCGGGGATGACGCGAAATATGATCATCAACTGATCCGAGCGAACGCCAAACAGCTACTCGACGCGCGTGATCATGTTTTCCACAATGCGACGACCGATACCGAGCCCGAGATTGCGGCAAGAAAAGCTGCCAATGATAAGCTCAGCGTGACCGCCGTTTACACTGGCGTCGTTCCCATCGTCTACAAGGCACAACGCGCACTGCTTAATAGCCTCATCCAAAGTACCTTTTGGTCGTTCATAACGATCACTCCTTTGATGATGTTCGTGTCTCGCAGTGTCAGGGCAGGTTTACTGGTAATGCTGCCCAACGTTTTGCCCGTACTGGTTATCTTTGGCGCCATGGGATGGCTTGGGATACAAGTCGATATCGGATCGATGATGTCTGCTAGCATTGCGTTGGGCGTAGCAGTGGACGACACGATTCATTTCTTAACTTGGTTCCGTGAAGCACTAGATAAATATGGAAACCGCAAGGAAGCGATCCTATCTGCTTACAAACATTGTGCGACTCCTACGTTTCAAGCGGCAATGATCAGCGGAATGGGTCTATCCATTTTCGCATTCAGCACTTTCACGCCCACTCAGCGTTTTGGCTATTTGATGCTTTCCATCTTGGTTGCGGGGATGGTGGCCGAATTGATTTTCATGCCCGCGCTCCTTGCTGGGCCGTTGGGCGCCGTATTTAAACCGCGCAAAAAACCAGCGCCAGCGCCCGATGCCGTTGGCCCATCAATCGCTGCGGCACCAATGGATAGCCAAGCAACACATCCCTCCTCGCCACACTCTGTTGCGGCGTCTGAGGCACATCGTTCGTATATCATGCGGACGGACGCTGGCCATAATCGCAAAAATCGCGAATAGCAACTATCCTCTCCACGCATCGTTCGTAGGTCGGTTCGGATCCTTACTGTGAACGAAGAATCCGGGCTAGTCACGACTTTGCTGTCGTGGCCAACTCTGCCTTGTGCCAGAAGTGGCACACTCCGCGGTTGATCATAGTGCGTTGCCCCAGGACGACTACGGCGCCGTCCTTCAGGCTAAAACCCGCGTATCCTGAAAAATCGTTAACAGCGGCATAGTTCCCGCTATCCGAAAAACAGGCAGAACCGGTACTTTCGCTCAACTCGTTACAACCGTTTCGTCGATTCTACCAATTAGCGGGCGTCCTGCGGTGGTATTTCGCGGGCCTATGGCACGCTTGTGGGACGCCGGTGTACCTGATCGTGAAGGCGGAGCGCATCGAATTCTCCGAGTTGAGGTTGTGACCATGAGGATTGGAACAAGTCGCACTGCACGAGACGTCGCCATGAATACGGGGCACGTGCAACCTAAAGGAGATTCATGGTCCCGTCGTATGCGTTTGGCAATTGCGACTTTGCTGGTATTGGTCGTGCAGTCCAACATTGGATGCACAGCGTTTTCGGGGCTGTCACAAAACCTGGCATACAATGATTCCGTTAATGACGCGGTGATGGGCTGGCGCAATAGCGTCTGGGCTCGGCAGGCTTGGTTCGCGCGTCGAGGTTCTTTCGTCGGAGAGCCGCAGTTCTACGCCTTCGGTGAAGGGTTTCGAGACGGCTATGCAGACGCAGCTTCTGGGGGCAACGGTTGTCCGCCGGCCATTTCGCCTCGCAAATTTTGGAGCTGGAAATATCAAACCCCCGAGGGCCAAGCCAAGGTCGCGGCTTGGTATGCGGGGTATCCATACGGTGCGCAAGCGGCAGAAGAGGACGGCGCTAGCAACTTTCAGGGGATCCAAGTGTCACATTGGGTAGACGCTCAGTACTCACCCGAGTTCCAAAGCGGTAACTGTCCCGATTGCCCGCCTGGAACCGACTATCCGCAGATGGAACACGAACGTGAACCATACCCTGCGGAGGGTTTGCCTAACCCAGCTCCAATGCGCGATCCGAGTCGGCAGGTCCCAACCGACGCGACAAGCGGTCCACCGACGTCTGCCCATCAGCGACAACTGATCCACTTAAGCGGTGCTGCGGAGCCAACAGTCGCTACGTTGGCAGATTTCAATAAAGTGACTCGACATGATGCGGGGCGATCCATTTTGCATCCCGCCCCGGACTATACGAACACAGAGTGGATTTCCAGACCGCGCTAGAAAAAAGGTATCGCGAGGCGTTTCGGCAAGCCTGTCCAGACCAACATGTACCTAGTGCTAAGCGTTTACGACCGCCGAGAACTTTCCCGATAGAGAATGCAGCCATGACTTCGAATTGGTTAATAAACATCGCAGCGGCCCGGCTTTTACGAATGTGCGATGTCGACTTCGCAGCAAAATGGCACCGCCACATTTTCGCGGGCCTAATGGTTCTGTGCTGCATTGTCAGTACGGGATGTACATCACTGTTTTCACCCGTGAACGGGGTCCCAGCCCATCGCCTTCCGTCACAGTTCTTGGCCACTCCGAAAAACGATCTGATACCGATCGACATCTCCCGTTTAAGGCAGCAGACACCCCGCCAATACTTCGTCGACGCGGGGGACGTGTTGGGGGTTTACATTGAAGGTGTTCTGGGCAACCCAGATGAGCCACCGCCGGTTCGGCTACAGGAGAAGGGCTCAGACCTTCCGCCATCCATCGGATATCCAATTCCGATTCGCGAGGACGGTACTTTAGCTCTTCCGTTGGTTCAACCGATCATGGTGCGCGGCCTGTCCCTCACGCAGGTTCAGAATGTCATCTACGACGAATATGTGAACAAAAACAAGATCATACAGGAGGGTAAAGACCGCATCATTGTCACCCTCATGCAGGAGCGCACCTATCGAGTCATTGTAATGCGTCAAGATGCGGCCATTACGGGTAATACTCAGGCGGGTTCGAGCGCGGTCGGGGCGGCTCTTTTGGGTACCCGGGGCCACGTAGTGGATTTACCGGCTTATAAGAATGATGTGCTTCACGCACTTGCCGAAACTGGCGGACTCCCGGGAGTGAACTCGAAGAATGAAATTCAGATTCTCAGGTCGAGCTTGATGGACTCAAAAACAAGGGACGAGTTTGTACAGAAGTTCTACAACGCGCCGCCCTGTGACCCGTGCCTCTGCCGTCCGCCCCTTCCGCCCGACCCAGCCATTCTGAGAATTCCCTTGCGATTGCCTCCCGGAGTGACCCCAACGATTCGACCCGAAGACGTCATTCTTCAAGACGGCGATATCGTGTTGATTGAGGGACGGGAGCGCGAAGTGTTTTACACGGGCGGATTATTGGGCGGGGGAGAATTTCCACTTCCTCGCGACTATGACCTCGATGTGCTCGGTGCTTTAGCCATCGCTGGAGCCGGTGCGGCGGGTGGTGGGAACCGAGGTGGTGGTGGTGGTGGTGGTGGTGGACTCGGCGTGGGAAATATTGGAGGACTGCCACCAGGTTTGTTACACATTCTCCGCAAGACACCTTGCAACGATCAAATTACGATTACAGTGGACCTCAATCGAGCGATCAATAGTCCACGTGCACGCCCGCTTATTCAACCGGGTGATATCTTGATCCTGCAATACAAGCCGGTCGAAGAAGCGCTGAACTTCGGGATAGGTTCGTTCTTCACCTTCGGTATCGCGCAGCTGTTCCAGGGTAATAACAGATAGCAGCCGAACAACACAGTACGGCCAGTCTGAAGCGTGGTCGAATGGAACGATGATCAGAGCGTGTTAAGACAGCAATGGGGTTAGTGAAATGCGAATCGGGAATCGACTCAGGAATGGTAAACGACAGGCATTCCGGTTTCGCAAACAAACCGACGACTGCAAATGGACATTGTCAACTCAGGACGATTCAAACGGCGATGGTGCGCGTATGTATTCAGATTCTCGATGCGACAACGAATCCACATCATCGATACGACTTGCGAGACTCAAGTGCGCTACGGTCTGCACCGTAGTTGCTATTGCTACTCTGGTAGCTGGGTCAAGACGCCTGGCACTGGCGGAATCCGTAACCTCCAGACAACAGATCGTGGTCGCGTCCCCAGTCTCGCTGCGCGATGACCAAAGTCGGGTTGTTCCGAGACCGCCCGCTGACGTGATCGGACCGGATGCGCATTTGTACCATTCCGGTAATTCGAGCTACGACGATTCATGGACCTATGATCAAGGATGGGACGAGTCCAATGTTCCCATGGATTTTCGCACCAACTATTCGCCTTGGGTATTTACTGCGGACGCATTATTTTTCAGGCCCGAAGGGGAACGGCAGTTGTCACTGTCAGCAGATTCTCGCCTCGATGAATTCGATTATCGATTGGGAGCTAGGTTAAGCCTCAATCGCCGTTTTGACACTCTGGACGGATGGGAATTTGCCTATGTCGGTCCCTATGACTGGGTCACAGAGTCGCGCACAACCGGAGTCGGATTGAATTCGAATTTAGTTGGAACGGGCATAAA